>JAYUQN010000351.1:0-4683 GCA_043756725.1 Saprospiraceae bacterium | reverse complement strand
ACAAATCAGTGGTGACATATTGCGTAATACCCGTTGACGTGCTTAACAAAGGGAAATTTAATGACAACTTCGTGCTTCTCAAATCTAAACTTAGAATAACCGTTTTTTTATTGGCTATTGCTAAACTCATGGCTAAATTTAAGGTAATAAAATTTTTCCCTTCGCCACTTGTTGCCGACGTTATTAATAGGGCTTGTCCTTTTCGATTTTCCCGAATAGGTTCTTTTGGTTTTTTATCATTATTAAATTCTCCAAGCGTTTCGTTAGATGTTGGTTGCGGTAAAAAAAACTGTAAATTACTGCGCAAAGAGCGGAACATTTCCGTTATCATTGTTTGGCTTCCAGCCTGAACAACCCATCTATTTTTGGTTTTATTGAATGGAATTTTTGCTAAAATATATAAAGAAGTTTTAGCCTTAATATCTGCTTCAGACTGTACAGTATCTACGGTTAAGCCTTGTAAAACAACGAAAACCATCGTCAAAAACAAACCTGCACACATAGCCATAAGGTATATAACCGATTTTTTTTGACTAATGGGCGTTTCGCCAACGATGGGTCTATCAATAATACGCGCATCTGCTATGGCTCCCACCATAGAAATAGCCGTTTCTTCTTTTTTTTGCAATAGGAAAAGATAAAGTCCTTCTTTAATATCTTGCTGCCTTTTTCTATCTATCAATTCTCTTTCCTTGTGGGGTGTTTCACCCAATTTTCCGACGAATTTATTGTTTTTAGCTTTTGTCTGAACTAAAACAGAAGCATTTTCATTTTTCACACGGCGAATATTCTCTATAATTGCGCGCTTCATACCATTTATTTCAAGTGATAGATTTTTTAAATTGGGATTGTAATCACCGGCAACTTTTGCCAATCTATTGCGCTCTAATACTTGTTTGTTATAGTCACTAATTTGGGTTTGCAAGCCACTGCTTTTCAATTCTAAATTTGTGGGCAGCAAATCGAAGTCGGGGTCAGTTTTTGTTAAAAGCGCTTCCATACCGTTTAAGATGGAATTTTGGACTTCAAGTTTCACTAATTCAGAATCTGTTTCACCCAGTTTGTCAAAAAAATAGGCAATATCAGGGCTTCCATCTGTTGTAATGCCTTTTTGGGATTTATAAGCTTCTGTATTCTGTTCTACACCCAAAAGCTCTTTTGTCAAAGTATCTAACCGTTGTTGAATAAATTTTACAGTATTTTCACTGACAGTCTTCTTATCACCCAAGTTATATTCATTATACACTTCAACAACTTTTTGTAGAATCAATTTTGCTTTTTCGGGCATAGTCGTTTTAATTGTCGGTTCTAAAATATTAGATTCTTTCTTGGACACTTCTATGCTAATGGTTTTAATGATTTCTCTTGCCGCTTTTTCAGTTCCTTTACACGTAATACTCAATTCCGCTTTTTGGGTATTATAGCCTTTTTTTATTAAAAAATCGCCGTATTTATTCGTAAACGCCGTACCAAAAGAATGGATTTGCTTTTGCTTATCAGCTGTTGTTATTTCAAAACTGTTATCATCTATAACATCTAAAGCGGCATTAAAATCCTTAACTGTATCGTGTAAGACAAAACTATCAACCACAATGGGGCATTTTTCACCATAAATTTCTTTATTTATGACTCTCCCTCTCACGGACACAATGCGGTCTAATTTCAAATCTTTAACGACTTTCTCAATAACGTTATAAGAAGTCATTATTCTGGATTCATCAATCAGCATTTTCTTACTACCAATAAGTCCTAATTCTTTTGAAATCAAATCGGTAGCTGAAATGCCCTGCTTGTTTTTTTCGTCTTTAATTAAAATAGCACTTTTTACCTCATAAACAGGCACTTGATATTGCAGATAAGCCCATGCTAAAGCAGACATGAGAAGGGGGAAAAGGATGAAAAGGTACCAAAATTTGCGCGCCCGTTTGAAAAGTAGTCTTAAATCTATACCTCCTTCTTCCGAAATATTGGATTTAATTTGATTATTATTTGTGTTGTTCGACATAAAATATGCTTTGTGATGTATTAAAAATAACTATTGTTTAAGTAAAGCAATGACCGTAATAATGGCAGAAACAGCCGAAAGCCCTGCCGTACTCCAAGTGACATACTTATTGGCAGGGTCATTCACACTCGCCCTCTTGCTTTTTTTGGGATCCACATAAACCATATCGTTTTGATGCAGAAAATAATAAGGAGAAGTAAAAAAATCAGGTGATTGCAAATCAATTTTCATAGATGTGACTTTACCATTTTCCTCTCTCAACACCAATATTCTTTGTCGGTCGCTATAAGGCGTCAAATCACCCGCCATTCCCAAAGCCTCTAAAAGGGTAATCCTTTCTGAGGCAATATTAAATGTACCGGGTTTTGCCACTTCACCCAATACGGTTACATGAAAGTTGACCCGTCTGATATTCACTGTGGGGTCTTTTATATAGGTTTTTAATTTTTTTACTAAAGTATCTCGGAGCTGGGGCATTGTCAACTTCGCCACTTGAATTTTACCAAGCACAGGGTAATTTATTTCACCATTATTATCTACTAAAAAACTACTAAATGGTGAATTAGACTCAATTTGTCCACCTGAACGTGCGTCTACTAAATTAAAGGGACTTGCCAATTGTGGGTCTATACAACTCACCGTAATGGCTAAGGCATCATGAGGTTGTATGCTCAAGTCACTGTATTTTGCGATGCTGAGTTGTGGCATATCTGGCAAAGGTGTCTCCGTTTTTCTGAATAGCACCAAATCCTTATAAGGAATACAGGATGTTATAGAAAAAAATAAGCACAGTATAAAAAATCGGTATATCATGAAAATTTTGTTTTATTAAAACCATCCTAATGCTTAGGACAATCCGTGTTCAATGTTTCTTTTGTATAAAAAAAATAATGAATTTGTAATGTTATTAGGGTATAAAATATATGCAAAGCTTCGCTGTTCATGTGTCGCAAACACATGTTTGATTTCAAAAATATTAAAATGAATTTTATATAACATTATTTCCTTCAACCTCAAATCAATAGCCTAACAACTTAATAATCAACATATTATGAATTATTTCACCATTAGATATTTAGTTTTATTAATTTTAACACAAGAACGTAAGTAAAAAATTAAACAATTCTTTGGCTCTCAATATGCAAGCATATTGAATGCAAAACGCAGTCGTTTAGCACCGAAAGTAAACTTTCGGCGTTTGAGTTTCTTTTGTAAAGAAAAAGGTTACTGTTGAAGAAAAATCACCCTATTATACAACGAAAGCTGCATAAACGAAGCATAGACTTCTTAAGCGCACCTGTTCAAATGAGTTTTTAGATACTTGTGGATTAGCTCGTTCAGTTAAAAATTGTCAAGCACATTTTAAGTTAATCAAATATTTTCAATCATAAGTAATATTGCATAAACTGCAATTTTCGATACCCTATCAAAAAAGGAAATTAACGGGTATAGCCATTGGCATGCCCAGATCAAGCGTTTCTACATCAATGCTAAGAATTGCTAGGGGGAATAGTAGTTCATAGTAAAGTTACGGAATCTAATATTACAAATAGGGTTCGTAGTTCGTTCGTTGTAAGGACATAAACTTACATATACAAATAGGGTTCGTAGTTCGTTCATAGTATCAATTGTGTAGTTTTGGATAGATAAATTGGTTTCATAGCTCCTTCATAGTATAAAGGGTATAATCTTACAAATACAAACAGCGTTCGTGGTTCGTTCATAGTATCAATTGTGTAGTTTTGGATAAATAAATAGGGTTCGTTATTCGTTTATAGTATCAAATATGGCGTATTCAGATACAAAAAAACTGTAATTCAGCACAAAGGTAGTATATTAACTTGACATTAACAATTTTTTTGAAAAAAATTCTTATATAATTGGCTCCTTTTAATTTCCTTCCTATTTTTCTCCCAACACCCTACTCCTAAGCTCCCTTATCTTTTTTCTTCTAAAACCTGCTTTACATCGCAATATTTTAAATATTTCAAAAATATTTTTTACTTTTCACGCCTAAATCGCTACCTTATACATTCACCAATTATTTCTGATAGAATGAAAAAAATCTTTACTACAATTATCCTTTTAAGCTCTTTTTCCCTCATGGCTCAAAAAAAAACTATGACCCATGATGTTTATAAAATTTGGAAAAAAATTGACAATGCCAAAATTACCAACGATGGCAAATGGGTCGCTTATGGTACAACTTGCAATGCCGAATGTGATGCTTCACTCCAGCTTTGGAACGCCTCAACAGGTACAACTCGCTACTTTGAAAGGGGCTACGACGCCCAATTCACCTACGATGATGCGTTTTTTATTTTTAAAATAAAACAACCGCTTGACTCCCTCAAAGCCAAACGCCGTAAGAAGGTAAAAGACGAAGATTTACCTAAAGACACGCTCGCCATTTTAAACCTTGCCGATGGTAGTTTTACTAAAATTGCCCATGTAAAATCCTTTGCAGTGCCGCAACGCTGGGCGGGTTTTCTCGCTTTTCAATATGATATTGAAAAAAATGAAGAAAAAACACCCCCCTCTCCACAGGAGTCCATGCGGACAGTAAAAGACAGTGAAACTCCCTCTAAACCCAAAACCAAACCCAAAGCAGAGAGCAAAGACAATGGGACTAAAGCCGTTTTATGGAATCTCGCCAACGGTAAAAAAGACACTTTCCC
>JAYUQN010000350.1:0-4684 GCA_043756725.1 Saprospiraceae bacterium | reverse complement strand
ATGACCCAATAGACAACATAGACGCCAAAAGCCCATAAAAATTTGCGGGTTTTGCTGTGGGTGAAATAGAGGGTTAGGAGAAAAAAATAGAGGATAGTGTGCTCAGTTCGCAAGCCCATTAAAAGGTAGAACCAACTGAAATATAAGACCGAGCCGATGGTAAGTATTACAATTTCCTTAGTGCTCAAAAAACGGCTTTCTGAACGTCTAATTAAAGATTCCACAGTCGTTATGTGCAATTTCTCTTTTTTTTCAGAATGTAGAGAAGATTTTTTCATAGACTGCGATGGCTGTGCAGGCGTCTTTTGTGAAAATTTCAACATAGTCAACGGTGGTTGAAAGGGATTCTCTATTTGTCCCTTTTAATGTTTTCAAAATATGCGAATAATGAGTTAAAAACAAACATTTTGACACTACGTGTCATTAGGAAATGCTTGGAATTGTACTTATTATAAACATTCTGACACTACGTGTCATTCTCGCTTTCATCGAGATATCCTATAAAATTGGAAGTTTAATGACACGTAGTGTCAGAATGTTTATAATAAGTACAATTCCAAGCGTTTCGTAATGACACGTAGTGTCAAAATGTTTGTTTCAATCCATTAGAATTTTAGCTATGAGATATATTGTCTTTTATCTCACTCCGTCCCTTTTTCATATAAATACCGTTCTGTTTTTTTTCATTATCCATTTTATCTAAAGCCTTTTTAGCTTCCATCAAGCGTTGCACCGCTGTCCAATTGCTCAAAATCGCAAGGGCTATAATGGGGAGCGTGAAAACCGTAATACTTTCAAAAATGGGTATGCCCATGACGGTTGTTTTAAACTCGCCTGTATATTCTTCTAAAATGCCACAAAGGATGGCTGAAATACCTACTAACAAAATGCGCTCTGGACGTTGCATCAATCCATTTTTGCATTCGATGCCCAAACCTTCTGCCCGTGCTCGCACATAACTGACCATCAAAGAACCTATCATGGCTATGAAAGCAAAAAGGGAGCTTAAAAAATAGTTTTGAGCCACCAAATAGTAGCATATTCCCAGAAACATGACCATTTCGCTGTATCTATCCAACACAGAATCCAACATAGCCCCAAAGCGGCTTTCCATTTTACCGACCCGTGCCAAGCGTCCGTCTATCATATCAAATAGTCCTGCCACCAAGATAGCCACGCCACCCCAACCCACATACGACAAATCGCCTCGCGCGGCACTTGCGCCATAAATAAAAATGACGGCTACGATGATGTTCATGATGAAACCCATCGCTGTGATAAAATTCGGTGTAACTCCTACTTTTACAAAAAATTGTATCAAGGGATTTATCACTTTATACACGATAGGTTGACCGACTTCTTTTAGAAAATTTGACATAAGTGCTATCTTTAATGTAGCGGCGAATTTATTCGCTGACCGAACGCTCGGCGAATAAATTCGCCGCTACAGTAGTTAAAACTCTACTTTTACTCTTGCTCGAATACCCGATTTGCTGACATTGGGCAAGTCGGTATAATTCAAACGCCTTACATAATCAACACGTACGACACGAAAAATGTTTGCAATACCGACGCTTGTTTCTATATATGGTTTTTTATCAAGTGAATGCGTCAAAACCTGTCCGTTTTCATCTACTGGAAAACGCAGAAGGTTGTTATCGGAGTTAGGCATATTTTTGGCATCTATGCCACCCCAAAGGGATTTGAAGGTAATAATTTCGCGCCATTTCAGTTTTTTCAACAAAGGAATTCGCCCTAAAAACACGCCTTGAAAATTGTGATAATAATTGATGGATGCATATTTATCACTGACAAACTCTAAAAAATTCATCAAATTGAACGATTCCATTTGATAAGCGTAGGTTTGATTTGCCCTATGGGCTGTCATAAGAGGGTAGGGGACTTGCCCAAACGTGCGCCCTGCTTCTACTATCAAACCGGAATAGCCAAAAGGTGCAACATAAAACACTTTTTCACCCTTAAATTGAATGCGGTGAAAATTGTATTCCCCATTCACGATGTCTTTTAAGCCTGCTGTATAGCGCAACTCTAAAATAGGGTATTTTGTTAATATCGGTGAGCGGTAAGTGCCGCCTTCAAAAAACTTTTCATTGGGTGCATAACGCAACATCATGCCCAATTCAGAGCTGGTAATCATGTCTTTAAACTTGCGCTCGCCTTTAAAATCATAGTCAAAAAGCAGAGCACCTGCAGGTCTATGGCGTGTGTTTTTAGCTGAAAAACTATAAGAAAAACCGTTTTGACTTTCTCTCAAATATTCAGCCCCTGCTGTGGCTGTGTAAATCATTTTATTATTGACACCTCGTTTGATGGAAAGAAAAATATTGTCTTCTTGTACAAATTGGAGGTCTTGACCCGGTATTTTTATTTCATCTTGATACCACAATCTTAGCTGATTGTAGGGGAAGCGCAACAAACGCCCTGCGCCAAAATTGTAGCGAACGCCCGCATAACCTTTTAGTTTTTCATCCCGTGTGCCATACGCCCCATAGCCTTCAAACATCAAATGCTCGCTAAATTTCATATTGGTACGCCCGCCCAAACGCAATCTAAAACCTTCAATAGCGTTGAAACTATAAAAGGTATTAGCGGGTCCTAAGTCAAATCCGCCAATAGAGGTATAACCTTCAAACGCAAAGCGTAGGACTTGCATAAAACGCTGAAAAGGTTTGTGCCTACTCAAACTATCTACGGATCTGTAAATGCCTTGCTCTGTTTTTGTCAAAGTATCATGCCGATTAGCGACCCAAAAAGATTCGGGTTTTTTTAAAGCATCGGTGGCACGGAAGGTCGTTACTTTTGAGCCAAATAGCGAATCCGAGAGCGGCATATTGACCGTATAGTTGCGATAAGACGTTGTTTTACGTCCTAAAACAGATCGGGTACTATCTTTTTTAGTGACGCCAAAATCTATGAAAATTTCATCTTTTGTGAGCATCAAACCGCGCTTTTTGTTTTCAGCGGCTTGTAAATTACCCCCCTCAGTATTTTCACTGTTTTCACCCTCGCCCACCCAATCAAATTCTTGAGATACTTGCATCTCGTTAACCCAGTTGAGGTTAATATCCTTGGGAATGCCGACCTCAATTTTACGCACGGCATAACTGGAATCTAAAGCTACCCATAAGTGACCCATGAAAGCCAAATCCGTTTTGTTGCGGGGCGCAAAATAGATATGCACCATCGGTATGCCTTTGATAATACTCGTATCTTGGATGTAAAAACGATAAATAGTGGGCGCAATAGGGGCTAAAGGACTGACAAACTCGTTGGTGAGCATAAAAACACCGTTATTGTAAAAGTCAATTTCTTGATACATATTGGTCATATAATTTGATATGCCGATACTGTTTATCAAATCGTCAAAATTGGTAATGCGCTCCCCACGGATGTATTCCTTTTGCGCTTTAGGGTCTTTTCGATAATAAACATCAGAAATATTCTCCCTTAAAAAAATGGGCAAATTGACTTTGCCAGTGGCTTTATTGGTATCAACATTGTCAAAAACGAACTTAATTTTCTTAAAAAGAATATTATTCCGCATTTTATTGGTCACGTTGTTGAAAGCAAATTCTATTTTGTCATGCTTATTATAACTAAAATAGGAAAAGCCTTCTTTGCGGTTTTTGTCCTTGTTTTCAATGACGTGTTTAATCAAATCAACGGCGGGGTTGCCTTTGTTGCGGTATTTGCCGACCGTCACAACCACTTCTTTCAAGTCAACGACCTCCTCTTCCATCTTGATTTCAAGACGATTGGCTTCGCCTTGTTTGATTTTTAAGGTTTGCGGCGAGTAACCGACATACGTGATTTTGAGTTTTGAAACAACGTTTTTAGTTTCAATATAAAAATTACCGTCAATATCTGAGGTAACGCCGATGGTTGTGCCGTCAAATTGTACATTGACGTAAGGCATGGTTTCTTTTGTTTTCGCATCAATAACTTGACCACGAACAGATGTCATTTTCTCCAAAGGCATTACTCTGGATTGACTATAAGCTGTAAAAGAGATAAGGGTCAACAACCATGCGGAAAATAAGCTGAATTTCAGTTTCCTTTCCATGAAAGTGGTTTTAAACTTTTTATTTGAATTAGGATTTAAATCCTAATTCAAGTTAAAAAGGTGAATGTGTCAGGTGAAAAAATAAATTATAGATTACTATGTTTTGTATAAAAGTATAAGAAGTTCTTGAAAGTTCGTTTTGTACTATACGGTATTTATGAAAAATTGGATTTTTGATACCCCTCAGTATTGTCATCTTCTATGTCCTCATCCATCTCTGCAAAATCTTGTTCGGCAATAATTCTTTCATTTCCAGTAAGGTTGCTATTGAAAAAAACAACGTGTTTGTTGTATAAAAACACTAAAAACCAGACAGACGCTGCCGTAGCCATGCGGGAAGTCCAGGGATTTAGCTCAAAAAAGGAATTTAAAATCCAGACACCTCCGACGTTCAATCCCATACCCAATAATACGCCTGATAAATATCGTGTTACTATGACGTTTAAACGATGTGAAACGTTGCCTTTGAAAACCCAATTGCGGTGAAATAAAAAAGCCACGATGGCGCCGAAGCATCTTCCAATCACCGTAGATTGCACGGCTGTTGTGCCCAAACTTGTCAAAACAAAATGAAAAATGGTGAAATCAACGGTGGTTGCT
>JAYUQN010000349.1:0-4684 GCA_043756725.1 Saprospiraceae bacterium | reverse complement strand
TCAGATTTTGGTTTGATAAGCCGTTCATTACAAGATGTCGTTATCGAACCTCAACGAGCGATATTGATTCCACACTTTTATGAGGTAAAAGAAGCGGCATATACTGAGGGGGTGTTAGGATGTAGCATTTCAGGATCAGGTCCTTCAATATTTGCTCTTAGCCAAAATAGTTTGATTGCCGAAAGAGCAGGTGAAGCCATGATGCGTATATATGAAAAGCATAAAATTGAGTGTGAATTATATATTTCACCCATCAATCAAGAAGGTGCTTCTTTATGTTGATAGCAGGTATTAACAACGCTGTGGAGTGCAACTCTATAAGACTAAACCTCGTAGATGAATACTATCAACGAGGTTTTCTTTTACCTTTGTGTCGTCCTTTCCAATTGTTCCACGTAGAACATTTTACTATTAAAATCTATTTTACAACCAATTTTATTATCATTCTTATTTATGAAACTTTATAGCACCAACAGTCCAACCAAATTTGTCTCGCTTAAAGAAGCCGTTTTTAAGGGTTTGCCAGATGATAACGGCTTATTTATGCCCCATAAAATCCCTGTTTTACCACAATCTTTTATCAAAAATATTAAAAAGCATTCTTTTCAGAGTATTGCTTTTGAAGTAGCAAGACGTATGATGCGAGGTGCAATACCTGAAAATGATATCAAAACCATCGTTGAGCAAGCCATTGATTTTCCTGCACCTGTTGTGAAATTGGATGATAATACCCATATCCTCGAATTATTTCATGGACCAAGTTTGGCTTTCAAAGACTTTGGCGCACGATTCATGGCGCGAACCATGTCTTATTTCAACAAAGGAGATAATCAAGAGTTAGTGATATTGGTAGCTACTTCGGGCGATACAGGTGGGGCAGTAGCCGCTGGCTTTTATAAAACCTTAGGTATAAAAGTGGTTATTCTTTATCCCAGTGGTAAAGTTAGTCTTTTACAGGAAAAGCAATTGACGACGTTGGGTGAAAATATTACAGCTTTAGAGGTGCAAGGCACTTTCGATGATTGCCAAGCCTTAGTGAAAAAAGCCTTTTTAGATAAAGAGTTGACTTCTAAAATACGCCTCAGTTCTGCCAATTCTATCAATATTGCTCGGCTTATTCCTCAGAGTTTCTACTATTTTGAAGCCTACAAACAAGTTGATACAAAGGGCAAACCGCTGGTTTTCTCAATACCTTCTGGCAATTTTGGTAACTTAACAGCGGGACTTTTTGCCCGTAAAATGGGTTTGCCCATCCATCAATTCATTGCGGCAACTAACGCTAATGATGTTGTACCTAAGTATTTAGCATCAGGTAATTACCAACCAACCCCCTCAGTACGAACGCTTTCAAATGCTATGGATGTAGGCAATCCATCCAATTTTGCACGTATGCTCAATCTATATTGTTCCACGTGGAACAACATGGCTTATGTAATTAAAGGTTATGCTTTTGATGATGAAACAACTAAGAAAGCCATGCAAGAGGTGTATACTAAATATAATTATGTAATTGACCCACATGGTGCGGTTGGCTATTTAGCTTTGAAAGAATATCAAAAAACGACGGATGCCGTCGGTGTTGTCTTAGAAACAGCCCATCCTGCTAAGTTTTTGGATGATGTTGAAAGCATTTTAGAGAAACCCATTGACATACCAGAGCGTTTAGCCTCTTTGAAAAATAAGAAAAAAGAAGCTATACTGAGGGGTATAGATTTTGAAAGTTTCAAAGATTGGCTTTTAAATACATACTAATTCTTATCGATAAAATCAAAAAAGGAATGTTCTACGTGGAACATTCCTTTTTTTATTCTGTTAATTTATTTTAAAAAGATAACTTTGCTTCGGTTTTTCTGCCTATTTTTACAGACTTTAACCGTGTAACAGGAATATTAAAACCCTGTTATCATTTAATAACCAATCACCTTGATTATCATGAAATCACAATTACAACGTGTCATTGTAGCTTTTCTTTTTATCCTTTCATTCACACATATACTGAGGGGTCAAGATAAAAGCAAAAAATTTGACGACAAGTTTCGTCAACTTGAAGAAATATTGCCAACACCCAATAACTACCGCACAGGTTCGGGCGCACCCGGGCATGAATATTGGCAACAACAAGCCGATTATAAAATCGTCGCCACCTTAAACGATGAAAAGCAACAGCTTTCAGGCGAAGAAACCATTACCTATATCAATAACTCGCCCGATGTTTTGAGCTATCTGTGGTTGCAACTTGATCAAAATAATCATGATAAGAATGGCTTTTCTGCTAAATCAAGGCAATCAAGTCTAAAAGAAAAAATGTCAGCTGATCAATTGGAACGCTTTGATCCGCAATCGGATTATGGTCATAAGGTAGAATGGGTGCGGGATGCAACAGACAAGCCTTTGCCTCATACAATTGTAGAAACTATGATGCGTGTTGATTTACCCAAACCTTTGCGTAAAGGGGAGCGTTTCACCATGAAAGTAAAATGGTGGTTTAATATTGTGGATAGGTTGAAAACAGGCTCTCGCGGTGGTTGGGAATATTTTCCGGAAGATAAAAACTACCTATATACGGTCGCACAATGGTTCCCTCGATTATGCGTCTATTCCGATGTAACGGGTTGGCAGAATAAACAATTTTTAGGATCAGGTGAATTTACCTTGCCTTTTGGTAATTATGAGGTCTCTTTAACCGTTCCTTCCGACCATATTGTAGGCGCAACGGGTGTTTTACAAAATGCACAACAGGTCTTAACTGCTACCCAAATGCAACGTTTTAACAAAGCTAAAAGCAGTTTCGATATACCTGTATTGATAGCTACTGAACAGGAAGCACGGGAAGCAGAAAAAACGAAAGTTACAACTTCAAAAATATGGACTTTCAAAGCAGAAAATGTTCGTGATTTTGCTTTCGCATCCTCTCGAAAATTTATATGGGATGCGATGGCAGTCAAGCAAGAAGACGGTACAACGCCTCTGGCTATGTCTTTTTACCCCAAAGAAGGCAACCCACTTTGGGAAAAATACTCTACCAAAGCCGTAGCACATACCTTAAAATGGTATTCTCACCATACATTTTCATACCCTTATCCTGTTGCTATTTCTGTCCATACGGATAGAATTGGTATGGAATACCCGATGATTTGTTTTAATGGCGGTCGTCCTGAAAAAGATGGAACATATACTGAAAGAACAAAAATGGACATGATTTCAGTTATCATTCATGAAGTAGGGCATAATTATTTTCCTATGATTGTCAATTCTGATGAACGGCAATGGACTTGGATGGATGAAGGTATCAATTCTTTTTTACAATATTTAGCAGAACAGCAGTGGGAACGAGATTATAAAGGTTGGTATGGACCCGCTGACCAAATCACGTTTTACATGAAAGGAGACCAATCAAAATTGGAACCCATAATGACCAATTCAGAATCCCTTAGAGATTTCGGCAACAACGCATACAGCAAACCTGCAACGGCTTTAAATATATTGAGAGAAACCGTGATGGGGCGAGAGTTGTTTGATTTCTCTTTTAAAACATACTCTAATCGTTGGAAATTCAAACACCCCATGCCTTCTGACTTATTCCGCACAATGGAAGATGCGTCAGGCATTGACCTCGATTGGTTTTGGCGAGGCTGGTTTTTTACAACCGATAACGTAGATATTGCTTTGGACAATGTGAAAGTCTATCGTTTAAATACTAAAAACCCAGATATAGAAATGGTAGCTAAAAAAGCCGAAGACCAAACCAAACCTCGGGGCATTAGCAGCATACGCAATGAAAAAGCAATTGAAAAAACAGCCGATGAAAAAGACGCAAATCTGAAAGATTTTTATTCCACCGATAGCCCGTATCAAATATCTATTTTAGATAAAGAAGATTATCAAAAATATATCACTTCTTTGGGCAAAGATGAAAAGATAATGTTAGAAAATCCATCTAACTTCGTCGAAATTACTTTTGAAATGAAAGGGGAGTTGGTTTCTCCTCTGGTTGTTGAGTTGCAATATACAGACAATACAAAAGAAGTGCATAAAATTCCTGCTGAGATTTGGCGTATGGGTGACAGGAAAGTAACTAAAGTTTTTAAGACCAATAAAGAACTTAAACAAGTAACGCTTGACCCCTTTCTTGAAACGGCTGACGTAGATATTTCTAACAATTATTTTCCACCAAAGCCGCAAATGTCTCGTTTTGAAATTTTCAAAAACAAGCAAGGACAAGGCGGAGATGAAAATCCGATGCAACGGGCAAAAAGAGCAAAGGAAACGCAAATGAAAAATGGTGGAAATTAATGCGAAACCTTGCAGATGGGTGAGACGGTTTTAATAAAATTTTTATAAACAATTAACGCTTTTTAAGTATTTTACTTAAAAAGCGTTTTTTCATCCTGAAATATGCCTAACAACCCTTGTTTTAGACAAACAATGGGCTTAAGCTTATGAAACTTGTTAATTTTACAGTTCTGAATTTTTTCTACATCAAATCATCCAAGTCATGAAAAAAATATCTTTAAGTACGCTTTTAACTCTTTTAGCCTTCGCCATACTGAGGGGGCAAGATAAAGAAAAAAAATTTGACGACAAGTTTCGCCAATTAGAAGAAATATTGCCAACCGCTAATAACTACCGCACTGCCTCTGGTGCGCCCGGTCATGAATATTGGCAACAACAAGCGGACTATAAA
>JAYUQN010000348.1:0-4712 GCA_043756725.1 Saprospiraceae bacterium | reverse complement strand
TATTGCTGAATTATTAGATTGTTTTAATATTTTCAAAACAATAAAACAATCTAACAATTCAGCCTTTCATACACCCCCCTCAGTATTTTCAAGTAATTTGTTATCGAAATAAATAACCGATAGCAAATAACCAATAACGAGACAATGGCAAGTTTAAAAGAAGTCCGTATCCGAATAACATCGGTAATTTCAACACAGCAAATTACCAAAGCGATGAAAATGGTGTCCGCCTCAAAATTGAGACGGGCGCAAGGCGCTATTACACAAATGCGTCCGTATGCTGAAAAGCAAAATCAGATGTTGTCAAATATCCTTTCCAATTTGGATAGCGATGCGGATACAACGTTTGGTAAAGAGCGGGACATTGAAAACGCTTGCATGGTGGTTGTCACATCCAATCGTGGCTTATGCGGTGCTTTCAATACCAATATCATCAAAGCGGCTGTTGCGACTATCAATGAAAAATACGCTAAACAGCGTGATAATGGCAAATTAACCATTGTGTGCATTGGTAAAAAAGGTTACGATTATTTCCGTCGTCGTTATACCAACTGCAATATTGTGAATGACTATGTTGAAATATTTGGTGATTTGTCATTTGACAATGTGAAAATAGCAGCACAATTGGTGATGGATGGTTTTGAGCAAAAAAAACACGACCATGTAACGATTGCTTACGGGCGTTTCAAAAATGCCGCTATGCAATTTGCAGAAGCAGATCAATTTTTACCTGTCGTGAAATTAGACGTCAAAGGTACTGAGAAGGGTAAAAAACAGCGCAAAGCAGATTATATTTTTGAACCCGACCAAACGACTTTGTTGCAGAAACTCGTACCCAGTATTTTACAGACGACTTTTTACAAAACCTTGCTCGAAACGCATGCCTCTGAGCATGGCGCACGCATGACAGCTATGGATAAAGCCACTGAAAATGCGAACGAATTACTTAAAAATTTGAAAATCAATTACAACAAAGCCCGTCAAGAAGCGATTACGAAAGAATTGTCGGAAATTGTGGGCGGTGTAGCAGCTTTAGAAGGATAAGCTGAGGTACCATGTAATATGTACAATGACAGATGGTATTAGACATAAAAAAAGCTTTACTTGATAATTCAAGTAAGGCTTTTTTTGTTGAAAATAAGGAAGGATATTTTTTTTTATTTTAGAATTGAAACTTTATCCTTATTTTTGAAAACAATTTGACTACAATTAAAGAAACAAACTCATGACTCCAAAATGATTTACAAATAAATATCACCACCACCCTATTTAAAACCCTACGTAGAATGCTTCTACGTCTGGGAATCCACTTTTTCACAGCCTTTAATTGTCGAGTCGCCACCTAATGCTTTTACTTCCATGGTTTTTAACTATGGCATACCCTATACCTTTCACAATTTAAAGCATCAATCTGTTGCCGTTCCCCAATCGTTTTTGACAGGTCAAGCCACGACAAGCTATCGTTTATCTGTTTTGGGTGCTATTGGCATGGTGGGCATTGTGTTTCGTCCTGCGCCTAATGGTAAAATTAATAGCATCCATATTGAATGGAATCACGCAAACTTTCAACGGCAGTTAGGGAACTAACCTATTTGTTAACTTCAAAAATAATGGGCAACGCTATTTGGATGGCGTTGCTTTCTTTGTTTTTATTATAAAAACCTTCAAGAAGATGTTTTTACATTTCTAAGCATTCACACTATTTTTTCTATTTTTCAAAAAAAACCTTATTTTTGTACAAGTAACTTTTAAAAAGAAAAAAATGAGCGCACAAGTCTGGACAAAAGCACTACCTAAACGTGGCACATTAGAGTATCTCGAAGCATTTCCTAACGAGGTATTGACCATGAGTTTTGACGAATATTGGGAAAATGAACTCAAAAACGAATATAAAAGCGAATTTTACCGAAACAAAGTAACAGCTATTATGCCTTATACCTCTGACCCCCATAATCAAATTGTCCTTAAAACAGTGAGGCTTTTAGGCGACTATGTTGATGATAACCATTGGAAAATGGCGAGTGAAACCCGCCCCGTGTGGATACCAGATTGCGAGCTTAATACCTATCCTGATATTTTTATTACTAAAAACTCACAAACAATCGTAAGAAAAGGGTATTTAGTGTCAGAAATGATGCCTTCTGTTATTATTGAAGTTTTGTCACAAAGTACAGAAAGTATGGATAAAGGCGACAAGTTGCGATGTTATAAAACTATTCCCAGTCTTGAGCAATATATTCTCATGTCACAAGATAAGAAATTGATTGAAGTTTTTGAAAACAATGATAAAAAATGGGTCTATGATTTTGTTGAAGGGGATGGACAGTTTATAACTATTGCTGGATTGAAAATTTCATTGGATGATATTTATAAAAATATTGTATAATTCATAAAGCCTGTTAAAACTATGCTTTCTCTATAAAACCGACTTCTTTACTGAGGGGTCGGTTTTTTAGTTTCAATAGAAATGAGGCTAATTAGCATTTTTTAACGATAAAAAGTAGCATTTTGTATATAGTAATTAGACATTTGTCTAAATATTTAAACAAGCTATTGTGCAATCAGAAAAGTATTTAGATATTTGTCTAAATATTTTAATAACGACATTTATAACAAACGATAAAAATATTTCAACAATGAAAAAATTACTCTTCATCTTCTTTTGGATTTTCATTTTCACAAGCACTTGCGCTCAAACGGCAGCGTTTTCAGAAGAAATTGTAAGTGTGAAAATTGCGGACGGTACTTTAGAAGGAACGTTGATTACGCCCATAAAAGCTGAAAAATGTCCTGTGGTTTTGATTATTGCAGGTTCGGGTCCAACCGACCGTGATTGCAACAGCGCCGCAGGTTTGAAAACAAACAGCTTCAAAAAGTTGGCAGAGGAATTAGCCAATCAAGGCATTGCAAGTTTGCGCTACGATAAACGCTTTGTTGGAAAAAGTAAGGTAAAACAGAATGTTGCTGACGTCACCTTTGACGATTATGTAAATGACGCTATACGCTGGCTTGATACGCTTAAAATGATGGATAAAAGTTTCAATAAAATCATTGTTGCAGGTCATTCTGAAGGTTCTTTAGTGGGTATGTTGGCAGTTCAAAAAATGAATATTGATGCTTATATTTCAGTGTGTGGTCCAGCTCAAACGATGGATGCTATCATACTTGAACAAATAAATAAACAAGCACCTGTGCTAACACCTCAACTGGCAGCTATTTATGACAAGTGGCGAAGGGGTGAAAAAGCAGATACTATTCCTCCTATGTTGATGAGCGTTGCCAATCCTTTTGTGAGAAAATTTATGATTTCTCAAATGAATTATATTCCGAAAATTGAAATAAGTAAAGTGAAAATTCCTATTTTGATTGTGTCGGGTAAAAATGATATTCAAGTTTTGCCAAAAGAAGCAGAAGCACTTTTTCAAGGCAATCCAAAAGCGCAGATATACTATTTTGAAAATATGACTCACGTTTTGAAAGATGGTGATACAAATCTCGGTACGCTTATGAAAACGTATAATAATCCCGATTTGCCACTCACCTTAGGGTTATCAAATACAATTTCAGACTTTATAAAAAAACTAAAATGAATGCCTTTTTCAAAGCTTTAAATGACCCAACGCGGCGTCAAATCCTCCATTTACTGAGGGGAGGTGACATGACAGCGGGCGACATTGCCGATAAATTTGATATGACAAAACCCAGTATTTCGCACCATCTCGACCTGTTGCGACAAGCAGACTTGGTTTTAAGTATCAAAAAAGGGCAATTTATTTATTACTCACTCAATACAACTGTGATGGATGATATTATAGAATGGTTTATTTCATTAAAACAATCAAAACAAGACAACGATGAAAAACAATAAAATCTATTTCACCCTTTTAGTACTTTTTACAACAATACCGCTTGGCTATTTAACTTTATCATGGACAAAGTTGCCTGAAAAAGTGCCTATGCACTTCGACATAGAAGGCAATGTTAACCGCTATGGTAGCAAATCGGAATTGGTATATTTGGTCATTTTTCTCTCTGCCATCATTTTAATCTTGCAATTATTTATTAAACTTGACCCTAAAAAAGAATCAATTGCGGCCAATAAACCCAAGTACCGCATGATTTTTTTAGCCATTGCTGGTTTTTTCGCTTTTATTCAAATTGAAATTATAAACATGGCTATCAGTCCTTCTCATGCCTTTAAATCTAATCTTATTTTATCAGGCATTAGCTTATTGATGGCTTTTCTTGGCAATTATATGCAAAATCTAAAACCCAATTATTTTATGGGTATTCGCACACCATGGACCTTAAATGATGAGGAAGTTTGGCGCAGAACGCATCTTATTTGTGGCAAGTGGATGTTTTATGGTGGTTTGATAGCGGCACTACTCCTGTTTTTTTTACCGAACAGTATCTCTTTCTACCTTTTTATTGCGGCAATTTTATTGATGACAGTAGGTGTATTTTATCTTTCTTATTCAATTCATAAAGAGGTAGAAAAGGAGCGTAAATAACTTAATTAGTTATACTGTATAAGTAGCAACTAAAGTTAAATAATATTAGTGGGTATAAAAAGTAAAGCAACGCTGTTTATCACGGCGTTGCTTTTATATTAGGAGGGGAAAAAAAAACAGGGCGACAATACCGAGACGGTACGCACCCTGTATAACCCCAAAAAACCAAATGAAAACAATCTACATATATAATCCCGA
>JAYUQN010000347.1:0-4715 GCA_043756725.1 Saprospiraceae bacterium | reverse complement strand
TGATTTTTTTGCAAAAAAAATCAAAACTCAATCAAATTTTATCAAAAAACTTACCCTAAATCTACGTACTGATGCTTCTTATAAAATCTATTGTCTTTTTCATATCATCACTCAATATCCTATCCCCCCTCAGTATGGGCACCGATTTTCGGTAGTTTTTTTTCAAATTTTCTATCATTTTAGATGATTTCAAAGGTTTTCTAAATTCTAAAGCTTGCATAGCCACCATAAATTCTATTGCCAAAAGCCGTTCAAGATTTTCAACAACTTTATAGCATTTGGTAGCTGCATTAGCCGCCATACTTACATGGTCTTCTTGCCCGTTGCTGCTCACGATGCTATCTACCGATGCAGGTGTACACAATTGTTTATTTTGTGAAACAATACTTGCAGCTGTATATTGTGTTATCATCATTCCTGAATTTAAGCCACCTTTTTCAGTCAAATAAACAGGCAAATCTCTTTGACCTGACAGCAATTGGAAGACACGCCTTTCTGAAATGCTCCCCATCTCAGCCAAAGCGATGGCTAAAAAATCCAATGCCAGAGCAATGGGTTGTGCATGGAAATTGCCACCCGATATTATTTCATCATCCTTAGGAAAGAGCGTTGGATTATCTGTTACCGCATTGATTTCCGTTAAAATCGTTTTTTCAACAAACTCAAATGTATCATAACTCGCTCCATGCACTTGCGGAATGCACCGAAAAGCGTAAGGGTCTTGTACCTGCGTTTTTATTTTTTTTGAAATTTGAGAGCCTTTTAGGTATTCCCTAATAAATTTAGCAACGAGCATCTGCCCTTTGTGCGGACGTATCGTATGCAATTTTTCATCAAAAGGCTCCATTTTGCAATCAAAAGCATCTAAAGCCATAGCGGCATTGAGGTTAGCAAGCGTAAAAAGTTTTTTAGCTTGTAAAATACACCACACGCCATAACCTGTAGAAAATTGGGTTCCATTCAGTAAAGCCAAGCCTTCTTTTGCTTCCAATTTCAGCGAATTTTGCTTTTTTTCCTTAAAATACTGAGGGGGGGTAATTTTTTCATTTTTATAAAAAAGTTGCCCTTCTCCAATTAAAGGCAAACTCAAATGCGCTAAGGGTGCAAGGTCACCCGAGGCACCCAGCGAACCGAGTTGATAAATGACGGGCAAGGCGTTGTCATTAAAAAACTGAATCAATCGTTCCAAAGTTTTAACATTGATGCCAGAATGACCATACGCAAGGCTTTGTATTTTCAACAAAAGCATAAGTTTCACCACTTCGGGCGGCACTTCATCCCCAATGCCACACGCATGAGAACGTACCAGATTTTCCTGTAAAGAGGTAATATCCTTATCTGAAATACGGACATTGCAGAGTGAACCAAAACCCGTATTGATGCCGTAAAAAAGCTGATCTGATTGCTTTAATTTGTTTTGTAAAAACTGATAACACTCCTCTGTAACTTGGCGCGCTTGGTCGGAAAGAGCTAAATTAAATTTATTTTTCAAAATAAAATCCACTTTTTCTATTGTTAAAAAAGTACCACTGATATAATGTATGTACTCCATAAACGTTATAATTTGGTTAGATTAGTCAAATATTTGATTGCACACAAAAGGTGAAAAACCTAAAAAGGCTGCATTCTTCTCTATCTACACACAAGGTGATGTAAAAATCGAAATTTTATAGCGTTTTACTTATATAATATACCTTATTTTCGTTAAAATGACATTAAAGTTGCGTTAAAGTTGGGTTAAAAATTTAAAAAAATTATTTTAAAAAAAATGATAACAGCTTGATTATCAATTTTTTACATGTTTTATAATTAAAAATGCTACAAAATGAGCCTGATACTTAGGCGTATGTTTTGCGTCTATATGGTGAAAAGGGTTTAGAAATGATTAATTTTGTGTGTGAAATCCTTATGTTTATTAAATAAAATAAAACCTAATTTATGATAAATAAAATTTTTCTTTCAGCAGCAACTGCCCTGTTCCTTTCGTTCTCTCTAAATGCCCAAAAGATTGCAGTTATTGACATTACCCAAGTGCTTAATTCTTTGCCTACTTATAAGCAAGCACAAGATGAGTTGGACAAAGTAGCCGCAAAATGGCGCAGCGAAATTGCCCAAAAGCAAGACATTATTAAAGGGATGTACAACCGCTATCAAGCAGAGCAAGTGCTCTTGAGCGCAGAAGCCCGCAAACAACGCGAAGATGAAATTATGAACAAAGAAAAAGAAGTTCGCGAAGATCAGCGAATTAAATTTGGACCTGAAGGTGAGCTTTTCCGCAAACGTCAAGAACTCGTCAAACCTTTGCAAGATAAAGTATATTCCGCTATTGAGCGTTTTGCCACGGAAAAAGGCTATGATTTGGTTTTGGACAAAAGCGGCTCTTCAGGCATCATTTTCTCAAATGCTACTTATGATAAAACCAATCAAATTTTAGATTTGGTGAAAAAAATGTAATGTAATGATGAATTATAAATGATAAATGATGAATTACTGCGTATGCTATCTCAAATTCATCATTCATAATTCATCATTCATCATTCCCTTTCATATCTTTGCGAGAATTTTTTAAAAATTATTTTATAACAAGCAATCTCAGTAAAAAAGTTTTAGACTCGACAATGAAGAGAACAGTAAAAACAATAGCATTCACTCTATTCGCTTGCGCTGCAATGGCACAGGCTCCAGCTGCACAAAAAATCGGTTATCTTAATGCACAAGCGATATTGGCAGATATGGCAGAAGTGAAAGCCGCTGAATCACAGTTAGAGGCTTTTGGTAAGCAATTATCTGTAAAAGATTCTATTATGGTAACAGCTTTTCAAGCGAAAGCACAAATTATTGGCGAAAAGCAACAAAAAGGCGAATTAGCTCCTATTCAATTGGAACAGGAAAAGAAAAAATTGGAAGCAGAACAAGCACAAATTCAACAATTTGAGCAAGGGATGCAACAAGAATTGGCTAAAAAACGCCAAGAATTGCTTCAACCTGTCTATGACCGTGTCAATAAAGCTATCGCAGAAGTAGCAAAAGAAAACGCTTACACGTATGTTATTGATGCAACCGCAGGTTCTTTGCTGTTTGCGGATGATAAAAACGATTTGCAAAACCTTGTGCGTAAAAAAATGGGCTTACCAGAATTACCTGCAACAGGAAAATAATAGATAAGAGAAAGTTTTATCTAAAGAGTTTTATACTCTGACATTGGCGGCTTTTTAGTCGCCAATGCTGTTTTATTAAAACTGTTGAGATACTTTTGTGAAAACTCTCCCTTACTTTTGTTGTAAAATTATTTTACAATGACTATCCTAATCGTAGAAGATGATGTTAATATTGCTGAACTTATCGCCATTCATTTGCGTGATTTGCCAGCTATCACTGTCGCTAAACACAACGGGTGGCAAGGCTTAGACGAAGCCTTGACAGGTAAATACGATTTATTGATTCTCGACCTCATGCTGCCAGGCTTAAATGGTATCGAAATCTGTCGCCAAGTCCGTAAAAAATTGCCCCAATTGCCTATTTTGATGCTCACAGCCAAATCGGAAGAGCAAGATAAAATCCTCGGTTTAGAAACAGGGGCAGACGATTATTTGACCAAACCCTTTAGCGTTGGCGAATTGACTGCGCGCGTGAAAGCCATCATGCGCCGCACACAAGTACAAGCAAAAGAGTTAGAAAAACGCCAAATTCGCATACAAAGAGGCGATTTATCCTTAGATTTGGAGAACCACACCGTCATGCGGGGCGCAAAACGTTTGGATATAACATCCAAAGAATTTGAACTCCTGCACCTTTTTATGCAAAACCCCGGACGAAGTTTCACCCGCCAACAAATATTAGATGAAGTGTGGGGCGAACAGTTTGCAGGTTTGGAGCATACGGTTAATTCACACATCAATCGCTTGCGGGCAAAGATTGAAGAAAATGCAGCAGATCCCAAATATATTTTGACCGCTTGGGGTATAGGTTATATGTTTAATGACGATATTTAGGAAAAAATTTCACTCAAGATGGCAGAACAGAAACTTATGCGCTCGGGGCGTATCCGTAGAATTATGCTGACCGTTATGACGGGTTTCATTTTTTTGATTCTCTATTTTACGGTTTGGTCTTATTATCATTCAATCAATCAAGCTGAAACAGCCAGTTTGATGCGCTTAGCTGGCATCGCCAATTCTTTGGCTCTACAAATAGATGGCGATGCCCATCAAAAATTGATGGAACACTATCAAGAGAAAGATGCTATAAAAACCCGAGAACAAGACAGTAGCTACCTCTCCATTCATCAGCTTTTAGCAAGGAATTATCAAGCCAATATGCTAAAAACGCCTGTTTATACCATCGTTCACGATACGGTATCAAAAAACTACGCTTTTGGTGTGACCTCTTCCGAACAACCTTATTTTCGACACATCTACAACTCTGCGCCAAAACTTTTGATGGAAAAACACGCTGAAAGTGGCATGATTCCGATGTATAAAGATGAGTTTGGCATGTGGCTTTCTGCTTTTGCCGCTATTAAAAACAGGGAAGGTAAAGTCGTGGCAATGGTGCAAGCGGATGAAAAATTTGATCTTTTTTTGGAACGGGAGAGAACAGGTATTTTCAAAAACCTGCTTTTCAGTTTATTCGTTTCAGCCCTTGTTTTCGTTGTTTTAATTAAAATACTCCAAACCATTTTAGCTAAAGAGCAACGCGATAGAGCAGCCCTTGCC
>JAYUQN010000346.1:0-13690 GCA_043756725.1 Saprospiraceae bacterium | reverse complement strand
TCAACATTCGCGCTGTCCTTTGGTTCGAGTATAAATTGGGCATATTCCCAATCTTTATGGGGTTTAAAACCCAATTTAGCCGCATAATCAACAGCACCGAAGATGATATTGTGTGCTAAATCGTAGCTGATGAATGTTTCGCCCTCACTAAAATTACCATACATCTGAGACTTGTAATGTTCATAATCCTCTTCACGACGGTTGAAAGTAGGACCCGCATCTTTAACCCCCAAACAGAAAATGTCCACCATAAAAGAGGCAAAAGTGATATTACCCGTTTTATGCTTTCGAGCAACGACAATAACAGCCATGCCATTGTCTTGATAACCTCCATTGATAAGACATTCATGCAGTTCCAAAGAACGCGGTCTTCCAGCCAAAAAATACTGTTTGGGTGTCATCGTTTGACCTAATGGTTTGGCGGCTGGGCTTTTCTTTTTTTTCTTTTTAATTGCCATAGTTTAGTTACAATTTTAAAGTTAAAATTAATCAAAATATCATAAATCATTAATAATCAATAAATTAAACATATTTATTACCCATTACCTATTACCTATTACCCATTAAAAAACATATTCAATCGCATTCGATTTCATCTCTTTTTTACAGAGGGGGGCAAAAAAGTTCTTCAACATCTGTTTGCCATAATCCGTCATGACACTTTCAGGGTGAAACTGAACGGCGCGGACATTGTACGTGCGGTGCGACAATGCCATAATTGCCCCTTCTGCATCCACTGCCGTTATTTTCAATTCGGCTGGAAAATCCTCTTTCACCACCGCCCAAGAATGATAGCGACCCACCAAGACTTCACGCGGTATATTTTGAAATATAAGTTCTTGACTATCAACCACTTGTATCATTGTTGCTACGCCATGATAAACTTTTGACAGGTTGTATAAACTGCCGCCAAAAGCTTCCCCAATCGCTTGCAAGCCCAAACATACGCCAAAAATAGGTTTCGTCGGTGCATATCGCTTGATTAATTCGGGCATAATGCCTGCTTGGCTCGGCAACCCGGGACCGGGCGACAAAACAATAGCATCATAAGCATCCACAGCATCCAAAGTGATTTCATCGTTGCGAAATACTGAGGGGGTCTCGCCCATGATTTCGGTGATGTATTGCACCAAATTGTAGGTGAAACTGTCGTAATTATCGAGGACTAATATTTTCATAATTAATGGGTTTTTAGTAATAAAAGGTTAATTTTGGCATGTTTCATTAAACAACAAAAGTTATTTGGCTTACTTGCGGTAATACTTGAAAAGCAGAACTCAAACAACTCCTTACTTTATACCTCAGTCAAGCACTTCGTATTTTAAAAGCGGGTAATGATTTGGTTGAAATTCAGTAAATTTCTTAATCGTTTTCATTTTTTACCCCCTCAGTATTTTATATGTTTTCACTTAACTTGAATTAGGATTTATAGGATTATAAGGATTTAATAGGATTTTAGATGTTGACAAATGTGCTTTTCAACATCTAAAATCCTATTAAATCCTTATAATCCTATAAATCCTAATTCAAGTTAAAAATCCCTAATTTATCTTCTCAGCTTTTTCAAGTGCCTTTTTCAACGCCCCCAATTTCGTATTCACCTCCTGCAATTCGCTCTCTTCCACACTCGAAACCACCACACCACAACCCGCTTGCCGATACAAAACATTGTCTCGTGAAAGGAACGAGCGAATGACAATAGCGTGCGTCAAATCGCCATTAAAACCGATGAAACCGATGCCGCCGCCGTAGTAATGCCGATTCTGATTTTCAAAACCATTTATTAATTGCATAGCTTTGTATTTGGGAGCACCTGAAAGCGTGCCTGCGGGAAAAGTATCTGCAAAAACATCAATCGGGTTAACATCATTTTTCAACTCGCCTTCCACTTTTGACACAATGTGAATGACATGACTGAAAAACTGAATGTCTTTCAAATCTTTCACCCTAACGGATTTACAATGCTTGCCCAAATCATTGCGCGCTAAATCCACGAGCATGATGTGTTCGGCATTTTCTTTGGGGTCTTTGGCAAGTTTGCGAGCAAGTTCGGCGTCTTGCACGTCGTCGCCCGTTCGGCGGTATGTGCCAGCAATGGGATTCACTTGAGCGATTCGGTCTTTTATAACCAATTGTTGTTCGGGTGAAGAGCCGAATATTTTATAGGTTCCATAGTCAAAATAGTACAAATAAGGAGAAGGGTTGATGCTCCGTAAGGCACGATAGACTTGAAATTCATCGCCTTGAAAGGGTTGGGCAAAACTGCGAGAAGGGACAATTTGAAACACATCACCAATTTGACAATGGTGTTTGCAAAGCGTGACCACATTTCTAAATTCTTCATCCGTCAAATTGGAGGTTTGCTCTCCGTGCATTTTAAAATCAAAAGTGGGAACCGTTTGGGTATTTAAAATAGTTTCCAAACGCTCCATTTCAGATGTGCCGCCTTTGGGTATATTTTCCAAAATCGTCATTTCATCTTTGAAATGGTTGATGGCGATAACGAAACGATAAAGCGCATAGTGCAAATCGGGTAAATCCGTTTTATGCTTGCTTTTATCAAATTTGATAGTGTCAAAATATTGGACGGCATCGAAGCTGGTGTGTCCAAAAAGACCGTTAAAGCCCCCCTCAGTACCCACGTCAAATTTTTCAACAAATTGCTTAAATTCTGCTAAAACGTAGCGATTTTCCAGCGTTTGTACAGTTTTTGAGCCATCGGGTAGGGTTTCAATAACGGTATTGCCTTGTGCTGTAAAACGGGCAAGGGGTTCGATGCCGATGAAAGAAAAGCAGTTTTCAACGCTTCTGAAATCAGTGGATTCCAATAAGACGGACTCGGTGTATTTGTCGCGCACTTTTAGGTAGATGCTGACGGGCGTGAAAGTATCCGCAAGTTGCGTTTTAGAAACGGTTCTGATTTTTACTTTTTCTAATGTTTCCATAATTTCAAATTGTAGTTGCGAATTTATTCGCAACGGGTTATTTTTTGTTGCGAATAAATTCGCAACTACAGGCAAGTGCATTATATTGATTGTCATTGAACTCAAAAGTGCCCACTATACTGAGGGGGGTCTTTTTGGCATGCGCGCGCAATGATCGTTCATTGCTTTGGTTGATAAAAGTAATCACATAATCATATTTTGCACCATAGGTTTTTAAAATAGCTTGAAATAAGCGTGTCAAAATATCTTGTCCTCTAAAGGCTTCATCAATGCAAACGGGTCCGTATTGAAACGAATTTTCGGTTGTGATAGCCTGCCCCTTTAGTTTCAACGTTGGTAAAATTTCCTCCATGCGGTTGATAATAGTCCACTGGCGGTAAAAATCCCATGCGCTTGTGAGGGCATAAGCGGCTAATTGTCGTTTTTCTTTGGCTATGAAAACGCCTTGATTATCAATGAGTTGTGTAAATTGCTCGGGCGTTACGCGCATGGTGACAAAGCCTTTTTGCTGTTTTTCAAGCTCCGTCAAATTGCTAACGTGATATTTTTCTTGAAGTTTTAGGATAGCGTCAAGGTCGCTTAATGTTGCTTGTCGGATGGTCATAATTTTATTTTTTACGTAGCTTCGGATTTATCCGAATTCGTTTCAACGGATTTATCCGTTTGAGTTATTTATTAGCAGACGGATAAATCCGTCTAAACGGGTTCGGATAAATCCGAAGCTACGGGTTCGGATAAATCCGAAGCTACGGGTTCGGATAAATCCGAAGCTACGTTATACGCAAAAACGGCTTGTTGGGTCAAACCAACAAGCCGTTTTTTAATGAATTTTATTTTAAAAATAAAGGACATACAAACGGTGTTACGTTAACCCTGTTGAGTTCGTTCGTGCCACCACCAATTGTTTGTCAATAATTTCATTAATTCCTAATTTTTAATTCTTAATTAAGCTACAAAGGAATAGCCTTATTTTGAAAAAGTCAAATGAAATATGAATTTTTTGAAAAAACTTTGAATATTATATTAAAACAAAATAATTACTAATAAAAAATGTAACTACACAGGTTGTAATTTAATGATTAAATTTAGGCAAGGGAGTACCTCTACGCCTCTTTTACGAAGTGTATCAATGACAGAACGAATGACACAGAAGGCATTTTGCCCCGATTTAAACTGTCCAGAAATTTTTTGTTTAACTTTAATATTCCTAATGGCTCTTTCAGACCCATTATTGTCGGGAGGAATATCCAAATTGTAAAGACAGGGCAGTATATGATTTCGATGTTTCAGCATAGATGCTTGAAAAGTGAGTGTATTGGGATAATTATCCTTATTGACCGTTATTAAGAGTAAATCATTAAGCCTTTTTTCTAGTTCTTTGGCATCTTTGTCATCTTCTGCGTATGGTTTATCTTGTTTAACTAGTGCTTTTCGGGTGTTAAAAATGTCTAACATTAATTGTCTAAATTGAAGCGCAAAAGGGTGTTTTTCAGATTCCTCTAAGAAAATAATATTTCGGAGTAAATGCGCTAAACACATCTGATGTCCTTTTGTAAATGATTTTAATTGAGCTGCCCATCGGTCAGTCACTAAAACAGTATGAGCTAAGGCATTTCCCCAAACCATTTCAATGGTTTCGGTACCACGGTTTTTAGACGGGACAATAAAAGTATTGAGTATGTTTTGCCAGACCCAAATCCACCACTTTTTTCCATTGACTTTGGCTCCTGTTTCATCCGAGCCAACGACTTGACTTTCAGCGATTTGTGTTTTTATAATTTGATAAACACCGTCACATTTTTCGGCACACCTTTCAAGTATATTGCCTACTGTTCCCTGCGAAATGGGTAAGGAAAATACTTGAGCAAACAGATTTTGAAGGCGTGCAAAAGGAACATATTGATAGACAGAAAGATAGCATACAAGGGACTCTACGGTACTGCCATATTGAATAGGTCCATTAATGCCAGTCGGAAAATCGGCTATCTGTACCTTATGGCAAGTCGGACAATCGCAACTATATTGACGATATTCTTCATAAATAGGCAGTATCGGTGGTATTTCTATTACTTGACGTTTGGCTCTTAATATATAGGTCGCACAACTTAGTGGCGCACCACAATCTTGGCAATAGGCATTTTTTAAGTCTATAATTTTGTCAGGATTGGAACGCATTTCTAATGTCGTTCCTTCATGTCCAGGTTGACCTCCGCTTTTATTTACGCTTGGGGGACGAAGGCTTTTTGTCTTTGTAGGTGTAAATAAATCACTCGAAGGTGGTAAGGATGAATTATGGGAGTCTTTCTTGATTAGTGGCTGACTCATAACTTTAAGCAATAGCGTAATTTTATCCGTCAAGGATTTTACTTCTTGGCGAAGTTCGGCATTTTCTGCCCGTAATGCTATTTCTTCTTGCTCTGTCATCACTCTAAGGTATAACTTTTTTATTTATTCGCTAATTTTTTTTTTTTACGACTACGTGAGTAGTTACAAGTATTTAAACCAATTATTTTTTCTGCAAAGCCTCCAATTCAGGCAACATCTTTTTATAAGCTTCCACATCCCATTTCACATTCCAATTATTGATATAAGATTGCAAAGTGCCCAAACCGACTGATTCTCTTCTTTTATCTACATTATCAGGGTCTTCTAAAGGTAAGACATAGTGTTCTCCGCCATTGGGTTTTCTACCTACTTGACTCCCGTATATCTGTTTTTTGCCTTGTCGCAAAGCCACCCTGTCTTCCAATAAAGCCAAACTGCTGGCATCCGCTTTTTTCTTTGCCACCGCTTCCCGCATCATGGGCAAATATTTCTCCTGCACTATTAGGTCAGAATGTTGAATCACTAAAAAAAGTGTGGAATTCCCTTGTCTGCCAATCACATCAGCCCCAAGCCAGCCCCGTTCATCCAGAATTTTCTGAATTTTTATCAAATTAATGGAATCTTTTTCATTGATAATCTTCCAATGGTCTTTCATTTGTGGCGAATCCCAACCATGTTTTTTTTCTATATCGCCTATTTGCATGCGGTATTTTTGGTCTTCCTGATAGATGGTATCCAATAGGACAACCAATGGTTTTTCAAGATTGACCTCCTCGGCGTCTTTGTTTTTTTTCACCAAATCATACAAATCTTTCCAACGAGCATCGTCGTGTAAAATGGTCAAATCAGTATCCGTTGTCAAGTGGTTGAGGTTGCTATACCCCGCTTTTCGAGCCAACCGAAAGAGGTGATAAAAAGAAGAATCTTTTTGTCCCGCCAAAGCCCAGATACAGGCAGCATTATATCTGTCCGTATAAGTGCCTTTATCATTATTAGCAGCAAAGGCTTTTCCGAATGTTTGAGCAGCTTTTAAAAACTCTTTTTTTTCATAAAGCGAATCGGCTTCCTTTGTGAAAATGTCATATTGAGACGTTGTCTGAGCAAAGCTTGTTACAGACATAAAAAGAAGAAAAAGAAGAAAAAAACAAGGCGTGTTTTTCATGATTAAAGAAGGATTTGGTTAAAAAAAATGGTTAAAAAAGGCTTTTTCAACAGGAATTTCTTGGGATATACTGAGGGGGCGTTTTATCTCTTCAATTTATGAAAAAGTCTAATTTAACAACGTCAATGCGGGTGGTAATTGTATGAGTTGAGTCATTTAAACTTTATTTTGGCAACTTAAATTTTACAGGAAATGTATAAGCTACACGCACTACTTTTCCTCTATATTCGCCAGGAGTCCATTTCGCAGAAGTTTTTAAAAGGCGCACCGCTTCTTCATTACAGCCACTACCAATACCTCTTTTTACTTCAAATTTACTTAAAGAACCATCTTTTTCAACAACAAAACCGATATAAACTGTACCTTCTACACCCATTTTTAAGGCTTCTTCGGGATATTTCAAATTTACACTAATCCAATCAAATAAAGCTTTCATACCTTGTGAATATTCAGGATGTTTCTCAACGATGGTATAAATACCGTCTTTAGTGGGGTATGAAACACGGTTAAGCGGCGTATTATCGTTTTTATTTACGTAAGTATCTTTCGTCAAACTGTTGACAATAAAACGGCTGTCTTCTGCTTGAACTTCTTTGTTTTTAGTAACATTTTTCATTTTTACATTTGAAAAACTAAAAGCATCGCCCACTTGCGCCTTTTCAAACATCTTTTTCACCTCTGTGCTAAAACGCCCCGTTTGATTATCGGCGATATTAGAAATGCCATTTGACATTGTTTTCGTCAAGGTAAAACTAATAATATCGCACTTATCTGGTGGTGTTTCACTGAAATCAAAACCGATAATTTCATTTTGTTGCTTTACTTCTTCTGCTGAAATAGCACCCCCTACGTGACCATTGGTGAACATAAATATTTGTTTAGTCGATTCAATCATCAATATTTTATTGACTCTATTTTTATCTACATCGTTTTCACTAATAATAAAAGACAGAGTGCCCAAATCTCTTGCTGCTTTATCGCCCGGGCAACGTCCTTTGATATTCACAAATTGGTAAGCATCACCATCTTGGGCTTGCTTGATCAATGCCAAAGTTTCAGCATTGAATTTTTGACCTGTGTTTTTTGATTCTTCATTCGATTTCAAACCAAAAGGCACTCGAATCAATTGAAAACTTTGAATAGCACAAATCACAGGATAGTTATATTGCGGTGATGAGACCGATAAAGTCCATTGATTTAAAAATATTTCGCGGCTAATCAAGCCATTGCTTCGACCTGCAATATTTACCAACGGGTTAGGAATAGGATTTTTAACCACATCAAAAGGCGGTTTTCTAAGAGAATCGCTTACGATTATGAGGTTTTTACTGTCTAAAACGGTATTATTTACAAGCTGTATTTTACTTTGAATAGTTTCACCCAGAGTCTCAATAGTAGAAGTCACATTGTCACTAAAATCGGCTGTTTTAGCCATCATAATATTGTTGGGCGCTATGAAAAAGGACACCAACAAAAGGAAAATCGGTGCTACAAGCATGTATTTCAAGAGCATCCAACGTTGCGAGCGATTACGTGTCATCATGATTATACGTTTTTTAAGCTGTGAAAAATTGAAGTGATTAACGAGTACCAAACCGTTTCCTGCCACAGTTTGGCTTATCAATAGGCGACCATATTGTTTCTTTTCAGTGTTTGCTCCAAAGGAGTCCCTTTGGGAAAGGACAGCCGCATCTGCCAAATATTCATGCACATTTCTAAGACTTTGAGCGTATAAATGCACTAAAGGACTCAACCAAAATACCCCCCTCAGTATTTCAAGTCCTACGATGTCAAAAGAGTGCTTTTGCTGAACGTGCGCTTTTTCATGCGCTATAATTTGTTGAAAATCAACGTTTTCTGTAATTTCATCATTGATGAAAATGCAGTTGAAAAATGAAAATGGTGTTTTTACCCCCTCAGTATTAACAAGTTTAAAATCCTCTTTTGAGTGTATTTCACCTTTGTTATATAGCTGAAAAATTTTATACAACCCTATGCTGAATTTCAGTAAAAAGAAGGCTATGCCTAAACTATAAATTGCCATTAAAATGCTCCATAAGCTCCAAGTTTGTGTTTGTGTTTCAACCATATTGGTTTTTATATTTTGTTGAAATTCAGCAAATGAAATCGCTATGGGCTGCACCATTTCAACAATCGGCGATTCCGTCAATATTTCAACTTTTGAAATACTGAGGGGTATCATCAAGCCCGCTAAAAGGCTGATAATCAAATAGATGCGATTGAGTGTGAAAAATGTTTCACGGCTCAATAGCACGTAGTATAGCCCATAAAATAGGAGCCAGCAGAGATTGACTTGTAGGAAATAAGTGAGCATGGTTTAATAGTTTTTATTGATTTGAGATTTGACAACTTTTAAAAAATTGTCAAATCTTAAAAATGCCTATGAGTCCAATTTATCCAACAATTTTTTCAATTCAGTCGCATTCATTTTTTCTTCTTTCACTAAAAACGAGACGAGATTGTGGGTGGAGCCTTCAAAATAATCACTGACCAATTTTGATAAGGAGCGTTTGCCATATTCCTCTTTTGAAATTAAGGGAAAATATTCATACGTTTTACCATAAGCCTTATGCCCTAAAAAACCTTTTTTATCCATAATCTGCACAATGGTGGCGATGGAACTGTGGGGCGGGCGTTCCCCCGTTTCATTTTCAATAATTTCAAGCACATCACTCACCGTACAGCGCTCCAATTGCCAGATGATGTGCATGATTTCTTCTTCTTTCTTTGTCAATTTTTCCATATTCCTATCTTGATTTTTATTTATAACGTAAAAGTACGTTGTATATTTTAGATGTGCAACTTTTTTTTAAGTTTTTTAACTAAAAAATACGTTAGGCTAATAAAAATTTATATAAAATAACTACATAAGTTAATATATTTGGTAAAATGAGGAAAATTTTTACTTTTGCACAAACATTTTTTATAAATAATCAAAATAACATGCCGAGAAAACAAACACACACCGACTATGATGGCAATTGGAAAACTGCGATTATGCGCCTTTTGAAAGACGGAATCGGTTTTTTTATGCCTGCTCTCCATGACGATGTAGATTGGACAAAAGCGCCCGAACTTTTAGGACAAGAGTTGCGCTATATTCATCGGTTGATGAAAAGTAGAGGCAAGCGCATTACAGATTTGCTTATCAAATTTTCTATGAAAGATGGGACTCAAAAAATTGTTATCCTGCATTGGGAAATTGAAAAGGAAGGTGATAATGACTTTAATAAAAGGATGTTTAGCTATTTTTCATTAGCTACTATTCAACATGATTTGCCTGTTGTGGGTTTAGCCTTATTTATAGGCAAACATTTACCACGTCCGATTGCAAGTTTTACACAGTATTGTTATAATTCAAGCGTTCATTATTATTATAATACTTACTGCATTATTCATCAAACAGAAGAAGACCTATTAAAATCTGATAATATTTTTGCTTTATTTGTTTTAGCTAATTTATATGCATTACAAACCGAAGGTAAAGAAAAAGCATTGTCACGTTTAGAATTGAAGAAAAAAATGTATGGTATTGCACTTGAAAGAGAAATTCCTTTGGAAAAAATAGAAGAATTGTGTACATTTGTATTTCAGATAATGGGCTTGCCAATTAAATTAGAAAAAAAATTCACACAATATATGAAAACATTAGTTGAAAAAAAGGATCCCTTTGAAGCTGCTCATGCCAAAGCCAAAAAAAAGGTATTTGGTATCCTCTTTTCTGCCTATTATGGAAAGGATCCTGAAGAATTTATAGAAGATGCTAATAAATTGATGCAAGATGCATCCAAAAAGGCAGAAGCTGCTAATAAATTGATGCAAGATGCATCTAAAAAAGAAGAAGATGCATCTAAAAAAGAAGAAGATGCATCCAAAAAGGCAGAAGATGCGTCCAAAAAGGCAGAAGATGCGTCCAAAAAGGCAGAAGCAGAACATAAAGAAAAACGACTATTAGTCAAAAAACTTCATTTTATCAAAAAATGGAGTGTGAAAGATATTGCGGATGCTATGGAGAAGCCTTTAGAATATGTAGAACAACTGCTCCAAGAAGAAGATTAAAATAAAATGACTATCAAAATTGAAGTAAATCAAGCAGCCATTTCTAATGTAAAAAACCCGTGCTTTTTGTCATTCCGACGAAGGAGGAATCTGTGTTTAAATACTTGCAAAGGCGTATTTTTTATTCAGATTCCTCCTTCGTCGGAATGACAAAAGCACGTGTACAGTTCCCATTAGAAATTGCTGTCAATCAAGCATACGTTCACTTAAATCATTCATTATCAACCAATTATACTGTTTCTAAATTTTTAATTTTTTATTCCCTCTATTTTGTCTTACTTTTAGGCAAAATATAAAACCATGCTTTATCATTTCCTACGCACTTTAGTTCGCATCTCTTTACATTTTTACAACAAACGCATTGGTTGGGAAGGGGTTGAAAATATACCTAATAACAAACCTGTGTTGTTTGCACCTACGCATAGCAATTCTCTTTTGGATGGCTTTTTTGTTGTCACCACACTTGAACAGGGGGTTCATTGCCTTGCTCGAGGTGATGCTTTTCGCAAACCGCTGATGAATCGTTTTTTGCGGCATTTGAAATTGATGCCCATTTTTAGGCAATCTGAAAATGAGGAGAATTCGGCTGAAAAAAATGAAGCCTCTTTTGCAGAATGTCAAGAACTTTTTCGTCAAAATAAATGGCTTTTGATTTTTCCAGAAGGCGTTTGCCTTAATCAAACAAGTGTTTTACCGCTCAAACGGGGCGTGACGAGCATGGCACAACGGGCATGGGCAGCGGATATCGACCTCCACGTTATCCCTGTGTCGGTCACCTATAATCATTTTGCAAGATGGGGTAAAAAAAGCGACGTTGTTTTTGGCAAGCCTATCAGAAGCTTTGATATTCAACAAGATGCCATACCTTATCCCTTGAATGATAAACTGCATGAGCAACTCAGCCTCAATGTGCCTTCTACTTTTCATTTTCAAGGTAAAAATCTACTTTGGGGTTGGTTTGGGCAATTTATATATTATGTGGGTTGGGTCGTTAATTTTCCCCTTTATTTACTGTGCTATCTGTGGGGCAAACGCTTGACGAAGGGGACTGTTTTTCACGATTCGGCGGTCTTGGGATTAGTAAGTCAATTGTTTTTATGGTATTATTTGTTGCTGTTTTTGATATATTATTTTATTTTAAAATAGTGATTTCGTATCGCTACAACCCTCCAAGCGTTTGAAACGCTTGGAGGGTTTTTCATTTCTACGCAGCCTAAAGAGGAAAACCAACGTCTTGTTAAATAATATCTTTAAAACTACTATCTTTACACCTTGCAAAACAACAATTAACTAAAACTTTCACCCAATCGTCAAATCATCTAAAATTCATGCGTTTCAACGGAAAAATATTTTTCTGGCTTTCCCTTATTCTCATCGTTATTGTCCGATTGCGTTTGGCAGATTTGCCAATGGAACGCGACGAAGGCGAATATGCTTATGCAGGTTGGCAAATCTTGATGGGCAAATTGCCCTACACTGATTTTTATAATATGAAATTTCCGGGCGTATATTATATGTATGCCTTAGTTTTCAGCATAGCTGGTCAATCTATGATAGCTATAAGAGTTGCGGTTTTATTAATGAACGTGTTATCCGCTTTTTTTCTGTATAAAATTGTTGAAAAGCGGCTGTTTTCAGAGCTTGCTACGCCTAATAACGAAGCCAAATGGTTGGCAGCAGGGTTTTATTTGTTGCTCAGTATCAGTTTTGGCGCGCAGGGCGTCATTTCCAATTGTGAGCATTTTGTGGTGTTTTTTGCGACGATGGGCTTGTGGCTGTTGAGTGAACGCCGCTTATTTTTATCGGGACTGGCTCTTGCTTTCAGTGTTTTGATGAAACAACAAGGTTTGGTTGTGGGGGCATTTGCGGTACTCACTATTTTATATGAATTGTACCATGATAAAAATAAAACCTTGATTATCAAGCGGCTATTCACTTTTGGGGTAGGTTTGGTATTGCCGATTGTGGGCTTGTTTGCCTTTGTGTGGCAAAACAATCTTTTCGATAATTTCTACTTTTATACTTTTGAATACGCAAGGGCTTATTCAGGTATTTTGAAACCCACGTTCAAAGAGATACATAGTTTTTTGCATGTTTTTATTGACAACCCTATTCTGTGGTTGATATTTTTCATCGGTATTGTGAAAATTGGGATAGATATTTTTAAGAAAAAGTCGCTTTTTCAAGGAAATCCTTACGGATATACTGTCCATAGGACTCCCTCTGGAGAGGGGGGTGGTTTTTTGCTTTTGTGGGCAGTGTCGTTTGTGGCAGTATCGGCAGGTTGGTATTATAGACCACATTATTGGCAATTAATGTTTCCAGCCATTGCTTTGGTGGCGGCTTATACGCTTCAAAAGGAAAGTTGGCGTATTTTCAAATATACGCTTTCTAAAAATAGAATTTTATCGTTCATATTTGTTTCAGCACTTTTGACACAGCCGTGCTATTTTTTCATTTATCCGCTTGAGCACATCGTCAGAAGGATGTATCCCTACGATTATTTCACGGATATTCGGCGTTTTGGCGAATTTTTACAGGAAAATATACCAAAAAATGAACGTATTGGGCAATATAGTTGCGAACCGCAACTATGGTTTTATGCTAATCGGGCGGGCGCTTCGGGCTTTATGTATGCCTATCCTTTAACTGAAAATCAGCCGTATGCGCAGATTATGACTAATACCTATATTCAAGAAACGGAAACAGCAAATCCTGATTGGTTGCTCTATTCCAATATTTCAAAAGGAGAAGACAATAAAAAAACGATTCAGCAAATTGATGATTGGTTTGACAATTACGCTAAAAACTACCAAGTGAAGGGCGTTTTATATTCAACGGGTAATAGACGCGCGGATTGGGAATGGCAGATTTCAACCGTTGATACAAGTAGAAAACCTTTAATGATAGTATATCAGCGTAAAAATACGGATATTGTGCCCGAAAAGAATATTTCTTTAAAATAACGTAGCGGCACTTTCAACGAATAAATTCGCCGCTACAATTTATGTCATGCAAGTCTTTCAACAGCTTTTTACCTATATAAAAAACTACAAACCCTACGTTGCTCTCAACATTCTGTTCAACGTATTGATGGTGTTTTTCAACATCGTCAGTATTCCTATGCTCATTCCGTTTTTACAAATCCTTTTAGGGCAAACCATACCGCCGACACAAA
>JAYUQN010000345.1:0-4731 GCA_043756725.1 Saprospiraceae bacterium | reverse complement strand
CATCAAAATCATAGCCTGTGCTTAATAAACCCGCTTGGGTGCTGTATGGATTGACGGTAGAGTTGCCTACTTCGCCATAGCTAACACGCAATTTTAGGTTTGAAAAAAGGTTCATCTTGTTGATAAACGGCTCTTCGCCTATACGCCAAGCCACTGCTACGGAAGGGAAAAAAGCCCATTTATTCGCTCCTGCCAATTGTGACGCGCCATCAGAACGACCTGTCACGGTCAATAAATATCTATCGTTATAACTATAATTGATTCTGCCCATATAAGAAGCAAGTGACCTTTCAACAAGCGAACTACCAATACCTGTTACCGTACCTGTATTCAAAGCATACCAATCTGAATTGTATGGGAGGTTGTTAACAGCTATGACATACGCTTCATTTCTTTGATAAAAAGCACTTTGCAAAGCGGTTAAATTGATTTTATGCTTATTGTACGTCACATTGTAGTTGGCAATATTATCTAAAGTGTAGCTTCCCAATATTCTTTGGTCTAATTGCGCTCTTGGTTTTGCCCCAATTTGCGCTTTTGACCATTGCCCACGGAAGTCACCTGCCCGCTCGCTGGCACTTGTTGCAGAGAGAGATGAACGAAAAGTTAAACCTTTAAACGGTTCAAACTCGACATAAGCATTGCCCATAAGCGTTGCCGTAGTGGTTTGTAATTTGGAGGTTTTAGGCTCAATATCAGCTAAAGGGTTAGGCACTTGTTTGTCATTAATGCCCATCCAATACGCCAAACCATCAATACCAAAATCTGAATTTTCTGATGGATTCGCCAAATCTTTGAAATATGCCGTTCCCATTGGGCGAGCACGATAGGCATTCCGCAAGGATTCGCCAGAGCCGACATTGATATCGCCATAAACAGCATAAGCTGTAAACCCGACTTTAAAGCGTTCGCCTAATTTGCTATCCAAACCTGCATTTAAATTATATCTTTTAAAACCTGTATAAAGCACATTGCCATCTTCATTTAAAAAGCCACCTGAAAAGCGATAAGTGGTTTTATCATTACCACCTGATACGCTTAAATTATGGCTCATTTGATTGCCAGGGTTTGTAATTAAATCTACCCAATCCGTCGTGATGCCTTTTTCAATATTAGATTTTTCGGCAGTGGTAAAATTAGTGCCGACTCCGCCTTCTAAGACTCTATCGGTGAAAGTGGCTTTATAAAACTCTTGTGAATTCATCAATCTCGGTACATGCCCCGGTACTTTTGTACCGATATAAGCATCATAACTGACCCGTGGTTTGCCCGATATGCCTTTTTTAGTGGTAATAATAATCACCCCATTCGCCCCTCTTGAACCATAAATAGCCGTTGAAGACGCATCTTTCAGAATATCCATAGATTGAATATCATTCGGGTTGAGGTTGTTGATATTACCGCCCATCAAGCCGTCAATAACGACCAAAGGTTCAGTCGAGTTATTAATGGTATTTTCACCCCGAATGGTGATGCTATACCCTGTACCGGGCTTATTGTTCAATTTTGTAACCGTTGCACCTGCTACTTGTCCTTGAATAGCGCGGGCTGCCATAACAGGATTGGCTCTTGTAATGTCTTTTGTCTGGAGAGAAGCCACTGCCCCAGTCAAGTCTTTTTTACGCTGCTCGCCGTAGCCCACAACGACCATTTCATCTAAGGTTTTCAAATCAGATTTCAAGCTGATATTAATCACTGAATTATTGCCAACGACAACTTCTTGCGCTTCGTAACCGACAAAACTGAAAACTAAGACTGCATTGGCATCTGGTACACTGAGTGAAAACGACCCATCAATATCCGTAATCGTTCCTTTCTGCGTTCCTTTCACGACCACACTTACGCCCGGAAGCCCTTCACCCGATTGTGGGTCGGTAACTTTACCCGTCACGGTTTGCTCTACAATATCAGACTTAATGAGGTCGCTTGATTCTATTGTTTTAGCTTGCGAGGCAACCATGCCTTGTGTGTGATTGGGGATTGTAGGGACATAACTTTCACTTTTGCGAAAATTGTCTATGTTTTGCTTTTCAACAGGCTTAGGCGCAGCGATGCCCAGCACGACATACGCATTGTCACTGACTTTTTTATACGTCAAACTGGAGGGTTTGAGTAAAATATCCAATTTGGATTCCAACTTCCCTTTTTTTATTTTATCTGGATTCACCATAATACCATGTACCGTGGCATCTTCAAATAAAATACTGACTTGGTGTTGCTGGCTCAAATCATTGAGCACCTCTTTTAGCCGCTTGGTTTCAGAAGTAGAAGTCACTTTGGTTTCACGTGCATTGGGCGTATTTTGAGCCAAAGCCATACTTTGCGCCCTCATCATTTGTGGGCAAGCCAAAAGCATACTTATGAGTAGGCTTAAGGAGAGTAGTTTAGTTAAGTAAATTTTCATATCATACAAATTTTACTGTTTAGAGGAAATAAAGACTGTATTGTTTTGTTGCTGTATGTTTATATTGAGTAAAAGAGAGAGCGCATTGAAGAGGTCTTCCGATTTTTCAGCTTTGAAATAGCCTGATAATCGGCGGTTCGCAAGCATCGAATCTTTGAAAATTAGGTGAAGTCCAAAATGTTCTTTAATCGTGACGGAAGCTTCTGACAGCGTGGTATTATCAAAGTAAAATTGGTGATTTTTCCACACGCTGTATTTTTTCGGGTTATCTGTTTTTGACAATTTCAACGTGTCTGCACGGGCATCGAACGTAACGACATCGCCCGGTTTCATTATTTGTTGCTTACCTGCTTGGTAGTTAATTTGCACTTTTCCTTCATTCAACACCACTTTTTTAGCGTTTTCACGGGCATAAAAAACAAACTGCGTTCCGAATACTTCCACTTCAAAATCGGTATTGGTTTTTATAATAAAACGTTTATTATCGGTGGTATGTGTTACATTAAATTCACCTTCTCCCTGTAATAAAACTTTTCTTTTTGAACCAAAAAACCCCCAGCGTGGCACCTCTAAAGTTGAATTAGCATTGAGTGTCACAAGTGTTCCGTCCGATAGCGTAATATTTTGGGTTTCAGCAAAACCTGTGGTATAAGTGCGGCTTAAAATTGGCTTTTGAAATAAAAACAATCCCGTTGCAATCAACAAAGCAATAGACGCTGCTGCCAACCAAACACGATAAGGATTCCGAACCACTATTAAGGATTCCTCATTATCACTATTTTCTGCCAACTGGTCTTTGGTAGTAGAAGCATCATTGAGGACGGCTTCAAATCTTGCCCACCCTTTCGTTTCATCGGGCATATACTGAGGGGTCTGACTTTCCCACTCATCTAAGTATTGATAAAAAAGCACTTCATTTCCCCCATCTGCTTTTAACCAATCTTCTATCAATTTTCGCTGTATGGAAGTCGTCCTCCCTTCAAAATAGTCGAATAATATTTTTTGAATAATCGTTTTTTCCATAATAAATGAATATAAAAGACGAGTCAGTCGGATTTTAAAATGTTATAAAAACGCCCTCAGTATTTCATGGGTAATGGGTAATATGGGTAATGGGTAATATGGGTAATGAGTAATATTACCTATTACCTATTACCTATTACCTATTACCCATTATTCATTACCCATTACCTATTACCCATGAAATACTGAGGGGGGTCAACAAACAACAAGAATGTATTAGAACTTGCTAATACTAATGACAGACAAAAAGCAAGGGTTTTACCCCACATTGGTTTTAAAAAAATTTTAGGCGAGTATAGAAAATAGACATAAAAGGCTCAACAACCATTCGTCTTTGAGTTCGAGGCGCAATTTGGCTAAGGCACGGCTTATCAAACGCTCAACAGCACTGACCGTGATAGTCAATTCCTCTGCTATTTGAGCATATTTTTTACCTTCAAAACGGTTGAGTAGAAACGCCTTGCGGCATTGTGGGGGCAAGTCATGAATGATTTTATCTATTTTTTGAGATAATTCATTGAAATGCAGTATTTCATCGGGTTGAAGAACCCGAATTTCAGAGAAATCAGGTTGAAGTGTTTCCGTTTGGTTGATCTCAAATTTGATATAATTATAACTGCGATACCGAACGGCTTTGTAAAGGTACGCACGATAAGAGGTCGTGATTTTTTCAAAAACACGATTTTGCCAAAAATTGGCAAAGACTTCAGCAACAATATCCTCCGCCACGTCTTTAGAATAGACAAACCGCACAGCATGGTTACATAAGTTTGGGTAATACCGCTTAAACAAGGCTTCACAACCTTGTCGGGCATCTTGCTCAAATATTTTTTGCAGAAAAACCTCTTCATTGATATGCTTGGACTCTGTGCGGGCTTCCGCATCATCTGCCACAGGAAACAATCTTGTCCCCTTTGTTCCCAATTCTATTTTAGGCAGTTTCTCCATTGAAAAATTAAGTTAAAATGCCTCACAAGATAAGTTTTTTTTTGAATATTCTACATTTTTCATCCTAAAAAACCTAAAAAATTAGTTGCTGTAATTTTTCGTGTGCAAGTGTAGAGACGTTGCAGTGCAACGTCTCTACGTGGTTCATTTTAACAAGGTTACTGGAAAAGAAATACCCTGTTGCACACAAAAAATTACAGCAACAAAAATTATTGCTTTTCTTCTATCCAAGTCAATTACCGTCGGGTGGCGTTTCTTAAAATCTAAAAATAAATGTCATGGAAACTTTAGAAATTGACCTAATTTTTCTCCCATTTCACTCCGTATAACTTTAGAATGTGCCATTTTTGAGACCC
>JAYUQN010000344.1:0-4745 GCA_043756725.1 Saprospiraceae bacterium | reverse complement strand
ATAATCTCCTTCACCCGTTTGAAAGAAAATTTAGACATTTCCAAAATATCTTCAAGAGGTAAATCTCGTTCCCACATAAATAATACGCCTTCTAAGAGAGCTTTATCTTCGGTTTCTTGGATGATACCATTGGTCAAAGCGTAAAACTTTGGTTTCTTCATGCTGTTGCGCTTGTTTTACAAGTGTTATTTATTTTTCAGTTCAATGTGCTTATATATTTTTTGAATATCAATCGTGCAATCTATAGATTTTAAATGAATAGCACTTGAAACATCTTTGATAATGGTATCTCGCCAAAGATGTGGTTCTTCTCTGAAACGACTTTCAACGTGACAAACCTTTTGGTCAACTAAAACATATTCACGAAGCGATTCAAGGGTTTTATATTTTGTAAATTTATCTTTACGGTCATATCTACTTGTACCTTTTGATAAGACTTCTATAACAAGAATCGGATTTATCAACAAAACTTGATTATTATCCCAAACTAAAGGCTTATCAGTAACAACGAGAATATCAGGAAAAACACTGGTATTAAGTGCGGGTAAATAAACAGCTTGTTGTCCACTAAGTACTCTATAATCTTTACCACTTGCTTCAATAACATTGTTCAAAGCGGTGCTAAAATTTGTTGAAATCTGATTGTGTGGAATTCTTGCCATAGGGAGTTTGGTTATTATACCGTCATAGTATTCATAAAGCTCTTCCGAGTTTTCTAATTTTTTTAGATACTCGGAAAGTGTGTAACGGCGTGGTTCTTTAATCGGTTTTAAGACCGCTAAGGGATTTGGTGATATGTATGTGTCATTGTACATGATTGAAATTTTTTACAAATTTAAGAGAAAATTTGATTTTATGTAAAAATATTTCAACACTTCTTCCAATTTATTCACTCTTTTTAAAGTGAGTTTGGACAGATTTTCAACTGCTTCGTCATTTCATAAACCGCAATTGCAAGCGAAGTTGCCACATTCATAGACAAACAAAACCCTCGCATCGGGATATGAATTGTATAATCCACAGCGTTTAAAAGCACTTCCTCTATGCCGCCATTTTCAGAACCCACAATCAATAAAATTTTTTCAAAAGATTGATAATCAAGACTTTGTAAATCAATAGACGTATTTGTAATTTCTAAAGCAAGGAGGGTATAGCCTTGTTTTTTATAGTCATTTAGAGCGGCAAGGGCGTCTTCAAAATAACGATGGGACACATGTCTTTCAGCGCCACTTGAGGCACGGCTCATGAGCTTGGTAGGCGGCTTTGGTGTCGTTCCACACAAGACAACTTCACCTACGCCTAAGGTGTCGGCAAGTCGAAACATCATGCCCACATTCTCTTGTGAAACGATGGAATCGAGCAAAATACTGAGGGGGTATTTTGTCACTTGTCGGCTGTAGTCGGCGTAGGTTAGTTGTTTTGTTGTCATTATAAAATCCTCAAAACGGGTTTGTTATTCACGATGGTTTCAATGCGCTCCTGTATTTCAGGCGTAATTAAAGAGATAATATCTAAAGCACCCATCGTTTCTTCCAATTGCGCTACTTTGGAGGCACCGAGTATGACGGTTGAAACGTTGGGGTTTTTAGCGCACCAAGCGATGGCGAATTTTGCCAAACTGGTGTCCAAATCTTGCGCAACTTGATTGAGGGCTTTTATGGCATCGAGTCTTTCAGGTGTCAACGCCACTTCTTTCAGCCATTTCATACCTTTCAAATCCATGCGGGTATCGGCGGGGATATTGTCCACATATTTTTGCGTCAACGTACCGCCCGCTAAAGGTGACCATATCGTTGTGCCTAAGCCGACAGTGCGAAACACGTCGAGATATTCCAATTCTAAACGGTTGCGCCAAAAGAGATTATACTGCGGTTGTTCCATTGTGGGACCCATCAGTTTGTACTCTTTAGCCACTTTGTGGGCTTCCATTATCATCGAAGCAGACCATTCGCTTGTGCCCCAATACATGACTTTGCCTTGTGACATGAGGTGGTTCATCGTCCAAACAATTTCTTCCATCGGCACGGAGGGGTCGGGACGATGGCAGAAAAAGAGGTCTAAATAATCGACTTGCAAGCGGTCGAGGGCTTCGTTGCAGGCTTCAAAGATGTGTTTTCGGCTCAAACCGCCTTGATTGGGCTTTTGATTGCGCCGACTGCCGAAAAATACTTTTGAAGATACGAGGTAGCTCGTTCTGTCCCATTTCATTTTTTTGAGTATTTTACCCATCACTTTTTCAGATTCGCCGAAGTGGTAGCCTTCTGCATTGTCGAAAAAATTGATGCCGCCCTCGTAAGCGGTGCGCATCAAATCTTCTGCGACATCGTCGCTGATTTGGTTGCCAAATGTAAGCCATGAACCAAGTGATAAAACACTCACTTTTACACCGCTTTTCCCAAGTTGTCTGTATTCCATTTTTTTATTTTTTTAAATTTGTCGCAAAATCTCTAATTTGATTTAATTTTGTACATTATTTCACGAAAAATTTGTAATTATTTAGCTCAAACCCCGAATTGGGCGAATTTACGAATTTATCGAATCCTTATTTATACATGAAACGGGATAAAAAATACTGAGGGGGTACTCCTTGACTTCCATGCAACAATAAAGTCAAAATAGAGTTAATAAAAATTTAAAGTTTAGCGTTGTATTATAAATTGTACGAAATTTGCATGTACTTTATTTGAATTTAAAATTAAAGATAGAAAAATATGAATTTTAAGACAGACTTCACCAAATTACTCTTAACAGGCTTTTTCATCATCGCCGTGCGCCTTGTCGCTTTTGCCGATACTGTGCCAGATGGTTATGAAATAAAGGTGAAACTCAATGATTATGCTAAAGATACCCTTTTGTTGGGTTATCAATTGGGCAACCAAAGCTATATCCGAGATACCGCCGTGTTGGATAAAAGCACAGGTTTTTTCACTTTCAAAGGCAAAGAGAAGCTCAAAGCGGGCATTTATCTCGTCGTGATGCTGCCCGACAATAACTATATTCAAGTGATGATTAATGATGCTGAACAGTCTTTCACACTCATTACCAGTACACAAGAGCCTTACACTAAAGCTACGCTTAAAGACTCGAAAGACAACGACCTCTTTTTCGGCTATATGAATTATTTGGCTGAAAAGCGCAAGGACGCTGAATCTGCTAATGCCCTTAAAGAAAAAGACGCTGCTGCGGCTTCTAAAAAGCTAACAGCTTTAGACCAAGAGGTGAAATCCTATCAAAATGATTTGATAAAAAAGCACGTGGGTACTGTGACCGCCCTGCTTATCAAAACAGCTATGGAAGTTGAGGGACCCAAGTTTGAAGAGATAACGGACAAAGAACAGCGTGAACTTGCCATGTATTATTATTACAAACAACATTGGTTTGATAATTTTGATATGGCGAATCCTGCTTTATTGCGCTCCCCTGTTCTGTTTCAACGCATTGATTATTATATAGAAAAACTCACCCCTCAGCATCCCGATTCCATTTTGCAATCGCTTGACCGTATTATTGAACTCATACAGCCTTCAAAAGAGACATTTCAGTTCTATTTTGTCCATTATTTGAATCAATATGCGAAATCAAAACTCGTGGGTTTTGATGCTGTTTATGTGAATATGGCTAAAAAATACATTGATACAGGCTTGACCGATGGTTTCATTGAAAAAGAAAATAAGGAAAGAATATTGACAAATGCAGCTAAATTATATCCTATTTTGATAGGCAAAGTAGCACCAGACATCAATGTTTTCATGCAAGATAGCACTTTCAATGAAAAAAATGTCAAGCGCATCAATCTACATAGTGTGAAGTCAAAATACACTATTTTGTTCTTTTACGCGCCCGATTGTGGTCACTGTCAAAAGCAATCACCCGATTTGGTGGCTTTTTTGAAAAAAGCGAAAGAGAAAAAGATGGATGTGAAAGTCTTCGCCACGTGTACGTATGTGAACACCGATAAAATGCCAGAGTGCGTGAAATACATCCAAGAAAAAGGCTTTGGTGATTTCATCAACACGATGGATCCTTATTTGATATCTCGCTATAAAACTTTATATAATGTTGAAACTACACCGCAGATTTTTGTCTTGGATGAAAACAAAGTCATTCGTTCAAAAAGTATAGAAGCCAAGCAATTGGATGATGTGATGGATTTTATTATTAATGAAGACAATGAAAAGTTGAAGAAGAAATAAAATTACCCTCCTCTCCGTAAGAGTCCCTTCGGACAGTAAAAAAGCCTTCCGAATGCTATTGGAAGGCTTTTTTATTGAAAGCACATATAAAAGGCAAAATCATGCTTACTTATTTCTGTAATAAGGCTAAAAGAGCCTTCAACTCAGGCTCAGATAAGCCCGATAATTGTTTCAATTTTTTATTATCTATATCTACATGGGAGTGGCAATAGGTTTTCACCTTTTCACAAGCGGCAATAAGCTCTCTCACCTCAGCAGATGGCAAATCTGTTACATCCGTAAGAGTGTCTATTAAAATGCCACTTTTCCATCCCCGCATGACAGATAGCCGTATTCTGAAACGGACTACTTTTTCTATTTGTACTTTAGCTTTCGCTTCTGCTTTCGCTTCTGCTTCCGCTCTAACTTCCGCTATTACTTCATCTTTTAATTCTATTTTTGCTTTTGCTTTTGCTTCTCTATAAGCTTCTATATAAGCTGTCGCATAAAACCCTGTTTGTGATAACATGACTTCTTGTTTTAAAACGGGTGAAAAAATATTGGCTAATAGTT
>JAYUQN010000343.1:0-4747 GCA_043756725.1 Saprospiraceae bacterium | reverse complement strand
AGCCAATCTTTAAGCGATTGAAATTGCGCATCGGGTTTAGAACTGGGCGGTTTAGGCTTCGGTTTTTCAGCCGCTTGCTCCTTCACTTTAGAATCCGTGGCTTTCGCCACCTGTTTCCAATAATAATCATACAATTCATCAAACCTATCCGCTTGGTCTTGCGAGCGTGTGAGGATAACTTTCAAAGCATCTCGCATCAAGTCAGAGGCATAAAAAGGCTGTAAAATTTCAATCGTTCGCAAAGCATCCGCTTCTTCGGGCGGGGCAATATTGAAACCCTCTTTGCGCAAAAAGCGACAAAAAGCGACAATATTAGCCGACAAGGAGGTGTGGCGTTTTATGAGTTCGGTTGTGGAAGGCATGAAGCAAATGTACACTTCTTTATTTTAAAATCAAATTAAACCCTCTTGTAGCGGCGAATTTATTCGCCGAGCAAGTTCAGCGAATAAATTCGCCGCTACACCCCCCTCAGTATTTTTATAATATTTTGTCAATTTGTCAGTTGTAAATCAATATATTTGACAATATGTCAGTTATTTTTTCAAAAATCAAGCCGCTTTGTCTGAAAAAACGCATTGGAACAGGAATTGAAAGAGAAACGGTAAGATTGCAGTTCATGAATTTCAGATTTCATACGGGCGTACCCAATCTGAAATCTGAAATCCAAAATCTGAAATCACTTAAAATATGGTTTAACTCTTTAAATTTAAAAAAAATGACACTTGTAAAATTCAATCCCTTTGCACCAACAGCAACATTCAACCGTTTCAATTCATTGGATAAAATCCTCAATGATGTGTTCAACACGCCCGTTTTCAATGATGAAAAACACGGCATGACCCCCTCAGTAAATGTACTTGAAAATGCCGATAATTTCAAATTAGAAGTAGCGGCTCCGGGCTTGGCGAAAGACGATTTCAAAATCAATGTAGAAGACGATGTTTTAACGGTTTCATCTGAAAAAACAGTGGAAAACAAAGAAGAAGGTGAAAAGTTTGTACGTCGTGAGTTTGCGTACTCTACTTTCAAACGCACTTTCACACTACCTGAAAATGCAAATGTTGAAGCTATCAAAGCGGCTTATGAAAATGGCGTTTTGAGCATCACAATTCCGAAGCAAGAAGTAAAAAAGACGACACAAACGATAACAATATCGTAATAAAAGATAAGAATCCGTCTTAAAAACTTCGGATTTATAAGTTATTTTGGATATGAAAGTTTAAGGTTAATAAATTGGTTTAAAAAAAGTTTATTGCCCGAGTCTGTAACCAGATTCGGGCAATTTTTTACCCCCTCAGTATTTTAAACCACTAAACGCTCTATTTTAATAAAAACATTATGCAAATGGTCAAAATCCTTATCTGTTGTCAATAAAGTAGCTTGAAAATCAGCAGCTGTGGCAGCTATCCACAAATCATTTTTACCCATATTTATTGCCGACCTGCCCAATGATAATACGGAGTGTTTACCTTGACTAAAAGTGTCAATATCGGCATAAGATTCCATCAAATCTTCGCCTTCTACACTAATCGGTTTCAATTTCTTCAAAAGCATACGGACGCTTTGCATTCTGCTACTTCCCCAACGATTGCGTTTTGCTAATGAGTAGAGTTCTCCAATTGAAACGGTTGAAATTAACGCTTCATTCGAAGTGCCATAAGGGTCAAATTGGGCTTCTATTTGAGTCGAAAGAGGAGAATTTCTCAAGGTATGCACCAAAATATTGGTGTCTAAAATGTATGTTATCCGTAAAATTATTTTGTAAGATTATTTGGTTAACTGTGCAATTAGGTCTTCTGCGGATGGGGCATCTTTCCAGTATTCTTGAAGTTCTACAACAACATCTTTTTTAATCGCATAAGGTTTAGCATCACGTGGTTCAAAATTAGGGCGCAATTTCCAATAAGGCATTTCTGAAAAAGGAACGTTATCTTTGGGCACAACAAGCATTGCTCCTTTTGTTTTTTTATTCCCTTTTTTTGAACGCAAAACGCCTTGTATTTGGTGAGCAAATACTTCATCTTCGGCTAATATTTTGAGCAAATAGGCTTTAAATTGCTCATCAGCTTGCGTTGTAATGGGTGCTGTTGCAGTCATATTTTATCATATTTTTTACAAAAATAATCTTTTTTTATAAAAAGATGAAATTTTTTACCCCCCCTCTCCGAAGGGAGTCCTTTGGACAGTATTTTAGGCAAAATTTAATTCACCCTTACTTTAATGCCACCAAAAACATAAGTCCCCATTGCAGGCTCAAAAAACCTATCAGCCGTAGCATTGATTTGCACATTGGCGATATAGCGCGCATTGAAAACATTATTCACCCCTGCAAACGGTTCAAATTGCCAAACTGCCTTTGTAATAGTATTGCCTACGCGAAGATTTACTGTTTTATAACTGTCTGAAAAAGTGGTATTGCCATCATTGGCATATACTTTTTGAACATTTCTAAGCTGAAAAATGCCAAAAAAACCTTTTGGATTCAGATAACGCAACTCCAATTGTCCTTGATTTTTAGGAATTCCGGGGAGGATTTTACCCTCAAAATTTGTTGTATTGACGGTGTAGGTTTTATACTTAAAATGTGAAAACGTTTGAACAAAATGGGCGGTGAAATTGGGGTGAAAAACATACGTCAAGCCCAATTCTATGCCTTTTCTATCCGTTTTACCTGCATTTCTAAAAAACGTTTTACCCGTTTGACCCGTAATTTGATAAGGCACAACATCGTTCTCCGTTTCAATTTTATACACAGCCACATCATATTTCAGCTTTTTAAAAATATAGCCTTTTGACCCTATTTCATACGTTTTAGCTTGTTGTGGCTTCAAATCGGGGTTAAAACCACCCGTTAAAGTCGGGTTATTGGAGAGTTCATTTAACGTGGGACTTTCAAAAGTTTGGGCATAATTGGCATAAATAGCTGCCTTTTCAGTGATAGAATAATTAATACCTACGGTGGGATTAAATTTATTGAAATTCAGTTTACCCGATTGATTACCATCCGTCAAATATTTATCAACTGCTTGAAGTTGCAATTTATCGTAGCGGATGCCGAGTGAAATCAAGAGTTTTTCAGTCGGTTGCACATCTTGTAAGAGATAAATGCCTGTACTTTGAAAAGTCTCCAACTGGTCGAGCACCAATTTATTTTTATCATAGCGAACAGTTAACCCCTCCGTAATTTTAAGATAAGAGAAGCGGCGGCGGTTGTCATTTTGCTTTTCAATGTCCAAACCCGTTTTCAAACGATAGACTAGCCTACCCCATTTTGCATCAAATTGATAAGCAAAACCACCGCCATAATAGCTCCTATCCAACTCGCCGTAACCATTGGCTAAAACACCCAAACGATTTACAAAGGTTCTTGAAGTATAAAAACTGCGGGCTGAAAGGCTGTGATTTTTAGCCAATTTTGTTTCAAAAGTCATACCCACACGCCCTTGTTTCACCGATTCCCCGACTTGAAAAAGGATATTATTGGGGTTGGCTTTTGTGGCTGTATCTGCGGCTTCTTTAGCCGTTAAGCCGCCAGGGTCATTGGCAGTTGGGCTATTTCCATAATTAGCTAAAAGCGTGAGTTTAGTATTTTCATTGAAACGATAACCTGTTTTTAGGTTAAAAATCGAATTTTGCATTTGGGCATTTTGCCGATAGCCTTGCGATTTATTCAAGGAAGTATTCGCAAAATAAAAGAATTTGCCCACATTTTGCCCCATTTTCAATTGATACCGTTGAAACCCATATTGCCCCCTGCTCAACTGCATTTCGAGTTGGGGTTTTGCAGAAGTCGGCATTTCAGTCTGCATATAAATGACACCACCAGCGGCATTGCCATAAAGCCCCGAAGCCGCCCCCCTCAGTATTTCCATCTGTCGGACGATGCCCATGTCCAAATTGTCCACATCCGCTTGTCCATCGGGCGTGCCTTCGGGCAGCCCATCGGTGAAAAGTCGGATGCCTCGAATGCCAAAAGCTGACCTTGCGCCAAAACCCCTTATAGAAATGCGTAAATCTTGACTAAAATTGTCAGGATTCATGGCAAACACCCCGGGTACGCTACTCAAAACCTCGTAAGGCGAAAGTTGCTGCGTTCCCGTTTGCAAGCGTTTTTTATCTAAAACGGTAACAGCAAGGGGTGCTTTAATATCTGTTAAATTCAAGCGGGTAGCGGTTATTTCAACGGCTTGTTCGATGACTTTTACCTGTGTTGTGTCTTTTTCACTTTGCGCAAAAAACAAGGTCGGTATCCATAAACTAAGAAGGGTGTATGTATTTTTCAATTTCATTATTTGTATATTTTGAAACAAAGGTAGGATTAAAGGATGGATTTATACTAAAGAGAACGTGGTTTTGGAGAAGTCCATTGTAGCGGCGACTTTAGTCGCTGAAAGTGCGTATTTCAGCGAATAAAGTCCAATGCCATTAAGCTAAGGATTTATTCGGGGTTAATGTAGAGACGTTGCAGTGCAACGTCTCTACATTAACCCCGAATAAATCGAACAATAAATCCTTAGCTTAATGGCATTGGACTAAAGTCGCCGCTACAGAGATAGCTTTTTTCGAGAAAAATACTGAGGGGGTGTTTTTTCAATAAAATAATTTATTTTTGTATAAAAATTGAAATCAAGATGACTATTACCGTAGAATTGCCTAAAAATAAAAAAGAAGCTGATTTTGTGCTTCAATTATTAGAAAAACTCAACCTTGTTTTTAAAAAACAAGAACCTGTTGAGGATGACTTATC
>JAYUQN010000342.1:0-4763 GCA_043756725.1 Saprospiraceae bacterium | reverse complement strand
CACGCTCTTTAGGGCGTGGGCAGAAATAATGAGCGAAGAAAGGCTTTAGCCATGCACTTATTTTGAGAAAAGTGAGCGGCTAAAGCCTAAAAATGGCTTAGCATTCCCGCCCACGCCCTAAAGAGCGTGGTTAGTCATTATACCACGAAACTTACCCTAAATCTGCTGCTAAAACAACTCATAAGTCCAAAATCATTTGAATATCTGCCCTTGCGTAAGGCGAAGGGTGTAAAACCGTTTCATAGAAACCCACTTTTTTATACAATTCGATGGCGGGCGTCAAAACCCTATTTGATTCTAACCAAATTTGTTTCCCACCCACTTCTTTGGCTTTTTCAATGGCTCTGAGTGCCAGCTTTTCCCCTATATGTTTGCCTTGTGCTTTGGGTGAAACAGCCATTTTTACCAATTCATAAAGTTCATCAGAGTCTTTCAATAGACCCACTGTGCCCACTATTTCACCTTCATAGCGGGCAAAAAAGATATACCCTCCTTTGTCAATGATATGTTCATGAGCGTGTTCAAGTTGCTCTATATCTGACTTTTCAACTCGAAAGTATTTTTCTATCCATTCGAGGTTCAAAGTTTTAAAATGAGATTGTAACTCGGGACTGTAATCAATTATTTCTACCATATTAAGGATTGTTTGAGTTTCAAATGTAGCGTTATTTTTAAAATTTAAACTCAAAAAAAAACCTAAAACATTAAAATCCAAAAATAACTTCCTATCGTAAATAGTCTGAACCGAAAGAAACCCATAAAATCCTTTATGAAAATATTAATTACCCTTTGCTATACTTTATGCGATTTTTTAGAAAAAAAGATGAAATAAAGAAAAGAAGTTTTATTTTTGTGTGACTTTAAACAAAAATGTTTCATCTTAAAAATTTAAAAAAATGATACAATTAAATTGGTTAACTGTTATTGGCGCAGGTGGTATTCCTTTGCTCACAGGTTTTGTTTACTACAATCCTAAAGTTTTTGGTAACGCTTGGATGAAATCCATAAATATGACAGAGGAGGATTTAAAAGGCGCAAACATGCCGCTTATTTTTGGTTTGACCTTTCTGTTCGGTTTATTTATTGCGGGTGCGCTACTACCCATCGTCATTCATCAAATGTCGTATTATTCAATTTTGATGGATAATAAAGACATGGCTGACCCCAACTCAGCTGTTAGCCAAGCCACAAAAGCTTTTATGGATGTAAATGGTTCTAATTTTAGGACATTCAAACATGGCGCTTTACATGGTGCTTTAACAGGTTTGTTTTTGGCTTTACCCGTTGTTGGCGTTGGTGCACTTTTTGAAAGAAAAGGACGCAACTACATCTTAATTCATACAGGTTATTGGATTTTGACTTTGGCTTTAATGGGGGGTGTTATTTGTGCTTTTGCTTAAAAAAGCATTTAAAAGCAAAGGTTTAGAGTAAGTTTTTTTAAAAAACGAGGCTGTCTCAAAAGGTAAGGACCATTTTTTAGAGCAGAATATTGTTTTGATTTGGTCGCAGATTTACTAAATTTTTTAAATTTAGTAAATCTGCGACCATAAAAGCAGAACTTTATTCTGTCTAAAAAATAACGCTGAACCTTTTGAGACAGCCTCATTTTTAAAAAAACTTATCCCAAATCTGCGAACCGATGTAAGGATTTTACATCTTATTAAACAATATCATTTTCAAGCCAAACAACCTGCCCTTCTGTATTGATATATGCCCACATCCCATTTTTTTCAACCCACGCCAAACCGCTTTTGAACGGCGAAACGGCATCTAAAAAACGGGGAGGAATGGCAATAGCACCTTCTGCGTCCACATAAAGCCATTGGTCATTCACCCGAACGGCAGCGAGTTTTTCGCTGAAATGATGGGCTTCATCAAATTGTGGCTCAATATGCAGTTGGGCCGTGTTGGTCATATAGCCAAACTTCTTTTTATATTGAAAAACGGCTAAACCATTGTGAAAGTCGCCTGCGAAATCGAAAACAGGTTTGATAATCACCTCGCCATTCAAGTCAACAAAACCAAATTTTCCATCCACTTGAATAGTGGCTAAACCTTCATGAAATGTGCCTTCTGATACCCCTTCCATGAAAGAATACTGAGGGGGTATAATGACTTGACCCGATTTATGTACCAAGCCCCAAAGGTTTTCACTGTTCAAAACTGTTGCCACATCACCTTGAAAAGTTACAGCAAAATCGTAGGTAGGTTCTATGACCATTTTCCCTTTGTTATTGATATAGCCCCATTTTTCACCTATTTGCACAGCAGCCAAACCATTGTTAAATTTCCCAGCTGCTTGAAATTGCGGTTTTATCACGAACTCAGCTGTGCGGTTGATGTAACCCCATTTTCCATTGTATTGGGCAGCTGCCAGCCCGCCACTGAAATCCCCAGCATCTTCAAATTGTACATCAATTATGAGATTGCAACGCCCATCAATATAGCCCCAAAAATTGACCAATTGTGCACGTGCCAAGCCTTCCTCCATCAACCCGACATAGTTGAAAAGGGTTTTGAGTAACAAACGCCCAGCGGCATCCATCAAAACGATTTTATCGAACGCTTGAACGCGCGCAAAACCATTGTTGAAGTCTTCAACTTGCAAATATTGCGGCTCTATAATGATTTCGCCATCAGCGTCAATAAAGCCGTATTTATTTTTTTCACGTATTTTGAATAATGGTAAGTCCATGTTGTATTTTTCTCTTCAAAAGTGGGTTTCCTCTTAGTTGATACGTCTTTTTTTGGATTTCGTTTATTTAAAAAATTAAAAATGATTTTATACAGACCGTAAAAGTAATAATTTTATTAAAAATACTTATAAAAGCAAGGAGAAAAGCATTTTTTAAAACCAACTTAAAATTTTTACTAAAAGTTAAGTACGCCTTTTATGTTATTTTTTTCAAAATTTCATCAAAATTTATATTTTGTAGAAGATAAATCTTCAAATTTTCTAAAAAAATCGTATCTTTGCGCCGTCATTTTGAGGAAAAAGGATTATTAGAACTATTTTAGGGTTTTCTGAAATCCCAAATCAGCAATCCTAAATCGCTACCCCCTCAGTATGGCAGCTCTTTTTTTCCTCAAAGTTTTAAAAGTAAGATATATAAAATGCTCTCAGTCAATAATCTTGCCTTACAGTTCGGAAAGCGGGTGCTTTTCGATGAAGTTAATCTTAAATTTACAAAAGGCAATTGCTATGGTGTTATCGGTGCTAATGGCGCAGGTAAATCCACTTTTCTAAAAATCCTTTCAGGTGAAATTGAAAGTACACGGGGTTCGGTGGACATTACACCCGGCGAACGGATGGCGGTTTTGAAACAGAACCACTTTGAGTTTGATGAAACGCCAGTTTTGGAGACCGTTATCATGGGGCATCGCTTGCTTTATGATATTATGAAAGAAAAAAATGCCATTTATGACAATCCTAATGCTACTGAAGCAGAATCGCTTCGGGCTGCTGAGTTGGAAGGCGAATTTGGTGAAATGAATGGCTGGATGGCTGAAAGTGATGCCGCAGAGTTGTTGAGCAATTTGGGTGTCAAAGAGTCTTTGCATGATAAATTGTTGAAAGAACTCAATGGTAACGAAAAAGTTAAGGTTTTACTTGCCCAAGCTTTGTTTGGCAGTCCCGACATTTTGCTGATGGACGAACCGACCAATGACTTGGATGCTGAAACCATGGATTGGCTTTGCAATTTTTTAGCCGATTATGAAAATATTGTGATTGTTGTATCGCATGACCGTCACTTTTTGGATATGGTTTGTACCAGTGTCGTGGATGTTGATTTCAACAAAATTCGGATGTTTACAGGTAACTATACCTTTTGGTATGAAACAAGCCAGTTGTTATCTCGTCAAATGGCAGATAAGAACAAAAAAGTGGAGCAAAAACGCCAAGAGATGTTGGAGTTTATTGCTCGATTCTCTGCGAATGCCTCTAAATCGAAGCAAGCTACCAGCCGTAAAAAAGCTTTAGATAAGCTCAATTTGGAAGATATGCGTCCTTCAAGTCGTCGCTACCCGTATATTGCTTTCAAACCAGAACGTGACCCGGGTGATGTCATTTTTGAATGTAACAATTTGACTAAAAAAGGTGACGATGGTGAATATTTGTTTAAAAACGTCAGCTTCCGTTTCAATAAAGGTGAAAAAATTGCTTTACTGAGCCGCAACCCTTTGGCTATGGCAGCATTTTTCAATGTGATAGCAGGAGAAGATAAAAATTATGAAGGGAGCTTTCAATATGGTCAAACTATATCTTACCAATATTTACCAAACGACAATAGCAAATATTTTATAGGTGTCAATGAAATGAACTTGATGGATTGGTTGCGCCAGTATTCTAAAGAAAAAGACGAATCCTTTATCCGAGGTTTCTTAGGTCGGATGTTGTTTAGTGGCGAAGAGGTTTTCAAAAGCTCAAGCGTTTTGTCGGGTGGTGAAAAAGTGCGGTGCATGATGTCGAAAACCATGTTGGCAAACCCTAATTTCTTGGTTTTGGACGAACCAACGAACCACTTGGATTTGGAAAGCATCACCGCTTTGAACAATGGTATGCGCGATTTTCTGGGCAATATGCTCTTTTCAAGCCATGACTACCAGATTCTCGACACCGTTGCGAACCGCATCATCGAAATGACACCAAACGGTATGATTGACCAATTGATGACCTACGGTGAGTACATGCACAGCAGCCGTGTGAAGGGTTTGCGGGAGGAAATGTATGGTGAAGCTGTGGCGGTTTAATGTAGAAAATT
>JAYUQN010000341.1:0-4773 GCA_043756725.1 Saprospiraceae bacterium | reverse complement strand
TCGGCGCCTGTTATACCATCCGTTTTCAGTTGTTGTGCAGTAATATTGCCATTTAGATACTGTGTTTTAGCATTTTTATCCAATTCATGCACTTTTTTCAGAATATCATAATCAAAACTGATATAGACCACCCAATTTTGGGCTTTCAATTTACTAACCATTGCGACTACTTTTTCGGCTAAAAGCAACGAGCGTTCTTTGCTGGTTAGCGAAGGTTTAATTTCAGTAATCAACATTGTTTTTTTCTGCTTTTTACCCGCTTTCAAATATTGTTCGAGTGTGGGTATCGGCTCACCATTTTTCAAAGGCTTTTTTAGAAGGTCGGCATAAGTGGTTTTTTCAATATCCAAACCTTCATGGTGCGGGTCGTGACAGATGATAAGCACCTCATCTTTGGTCATGCGGACATCAAATTCGGAGCCAGTGCATCCTAATTTTATGGCGTTTTTCAAAGAAGCAATGGAATTTTGAGGCGCACCTGTATTTTTCCACGCACCGCGATGCGCTATGACTTTGTTGTTAAGAAAAGATTGGGCTTTTAAAGTATAAAAGCTAAGTAGAATTAAGAAGATAGGTAAAATAGTAGACTTATGCTTGTTCATTTTTTTAAAAGATTTGTTATGTGAAGGTAAGCAATACTTTTTACACCCTCAGTATTTAGAAGAAATATATGAAATGAAAATGTCGGCGTGACGCAAAGTCATGCCGACATTTTTTATTTAAACCTTATGAATAAAAAGAATGCTTACATTTTAGTCCACTCTGCAATAGATTTTTCATTCATGCGCACATAGTCATTGTTTTTAGCTTCTTTAGCAGCAGCCATTGATTTTTGAGCTGTTGCAATAGCACCTGCTTTATCACCCATTTTAGCTTGAACCAAAGACTTGTGGCGCAACAACCAGAAACGCTCGCCTTTTGCAAGAGCTTTGTTTACAAAATCAAGGGATTGAGCCAAATCCTTACCTGCCTCAAAATAATATTGAGACATGGCTTGATAATCACCTTGCGATGGGCCATCCAATTTTGCCTTGATTTGCGCCATTACTTTGCTATCCACATCGTTTGTGAAAGGAATAGCGACAAATGTTTTTTCCCAATACATTTCAATATCAGCACCTGTATTGGTGATATTACCAATATTGATTGTGAAATTTTGAATATCGAAAGGCAATACAGCCGTAGGCACATTAACCGTAATGGTTTCTTCTGGTTTGAAGTTTGTAGCACTGGCAGTTGGGTTTTTATTGAACATGATGTCCCATGAATCCTTACCGGGCTTTGCAAACATCACGTAAGAGCCTTTAGCCAAACCTTTACCTTTGACAGTAATGGAGTCTGAAATAGTCAATTTAGTCGGTGAATTTGCGCCCAACCGCCATACATCACCAAAAGGCACAATATCGCCACCGAATATTTTACGACCTTTCATGCTGGGACGGCTGTATTCGATTTTGATTTCAGCCAAACCTACTTTTTGAGTCAAAGTAGCACCCGGGCTGGGTTGAGGTGTTTCAATTTGAGCATTGATACTGAAACTCAGTACGCAAAACGCCAATATACTGAGGGGTGATAAAAACTTTTTCATTACAGTAGAATTTAGATTTTAAGTTAAAAAATTTTCACAAATATCAGGCAGATGAATCCGCCACTACAAAAAAAAAAAAATTAGGCTGCAAAAGTAAATTTTACAACCTAATTTTTCATGTTATTTCGATTTTAAACAACGTTTTTAGATAAAAAGTTTTATAAAAGATAGAGAATTATGTTTTTTATTCAAAACTCAATAAGCCAAACCGATATCCTCTGCCGCGCTCGCCATAAATTGCCAAATCGCGTCTGCCTATTTGGCGGCATATTTTAGGGCGAGTGACGATGCCTTCTTCTTTATTTTGAAAAAGGGGCGAGCGTTTCACTTCACCTTGACGGTTTACTTCTGCCAAAACAACAACCGAATATTTGTCAGGCTCTTCGGTGTACGTTTTTTTACGATTTGGGTCGAGGTTGCGCGAGTCTTCGTTGTAGGCAAAATACAATTTATCTGCCACAATACTCATGGCATAAGACGAATATAAGCCACCATCATTTTTCGACATTTGATGCTTTGGAATACGCGCAGTCCAAGCTATTTCACCATCAGGACGAATATTGACAACGATAATGTCATTATAATTGAAATAATAATCAGACCGATTGTTGCGCCCATACCGTCCGTAAGGGTCATAATAGCTGCTATATGGTGAATAAAAGGGCGAATAAAATGGGTCATAATACCCACCATAGGCGTAAGGCGAGCCGTAGTAGTTATTGTTTTGACGCCGTTCATCCACATAATACTGTTCAGCTATCAAAATCGCACCGCCGTCGCTGCGCAATATCAGCTTATCAAGAGCATAAGAATTAAGTTCAGGCTCTTTAGTTTTATCGTTAGTCCTAACAGCCGCTTTTGCTTTTTCTACACTTCTTTCAGATAGGTTTTCTGTTAAAAAGTTGAAATCAAATTCACGCGTACTCACGCTCGTCATATCCTTCGTTTTAGGATTTATTTTGAAAAAGCAAGTGCCTTTCATACTCGTTGCGCCTTTTTCAGAGTAAAACCCACTGAAAACAAGGTCGCCATCATCAGCTACTCTAAAAGTCAGTTCCGTTATAAACTTGTCTTTGAGTTCAATTTTATACTCTTGGATATCCAAAGTGCTATCGCGCATGTATGCCAAAAGATTGTATTGATAGGTTGGTTTGCCTTTTCTTTCGAGGCGATTAGACCCCTCAGTATAAATGACACCCATGAGAAAAACATTGCCGTTTTTATCTACTTGAAATTCATCAACGTTGAAACTCTTTCTATTGTAAGGCAATTTAGCGTCTTTGCTCCACACTTCTTCAAAATTGCTGTCATAGACAGTAAGCGCAAACTCTTGTTCTCTTTTTTCACTGCTTTGGCGCGTGAAGACGACAATTTTAGAACTGTCGCGTGAAATGCCATAGCTAAACACATCAGCGCGCTCTCGATTGGTTTCGTCTTGCTCCGATATTTTCACCATTGTTTTATCCAGAGCAAGGGTTTGATTGTTGATACGTTGGGCAAAGAGATAGGTTTTTTCATGCTTTTCATTGTAAAAATAGGTCAAAAGCCACAATTTACCTTGCAGCATGACAACATCCTTTAAGAAACGGTCTTTGCCTTTGTAGTCTAAATCCAATTCTTTTTGGCGCAGAAGTTTCATGTTGTTATCATAATATTCGACAAGAGCTTTGATACTGCCTGTGCCCAAAACACCACCTTGGCGAATGCGCAGAGCATAAAATCCACCTGCTTCGGTCGCAATAATTTTTTGAATACTGCTGTTGGCAGGTTCTTCATACTCCTTACTCCATTGCACCTGCGGGCGCGTAGTGATATTGTCTGGCTGTTGCGCTAACAAGCCGACACCGTAACTACCCAGAAGAAAAATAAGAGCAACTTTTACTATTTTCATTGTCAACACTTTTTATTTTATCATAAAATTTAAATCGTAGATTCTGTCACATATAACAATTAATAAGACGAAATTAACATAAAAAAGAAGTTAAAATTGCGTTAATTTTTTAATAAAAATACAAATAGGTTAATTAATTGCTATGGATTCACCTGTCACATTGTTTTATAAATGGGCTACCTAAAATGCCTAAAACGGGTATTAAATTGGATAACATGCTAAGTAATCCATAAAAGGATTTAAAACCCTAAAAAAGGGTTTATGATATTTTTATGAATAGAAACTTGCTATACTAAATCCTAAATATAAAAAAACTATGCATAAGCCCATTTTATATGTCATGGCTTGTTTAATTTGCTTTTCAGCAGGTATCCAAGCGCAACCTTTAGCGGTTAAAACAGCTACTAACAATTCAAAAAGTGCCGTCCCTGCTTCCATAGACCGCCAATTTAAGCGCGACGCTGCCCGCATGGCGCTGCGTTTGGATACAGACAAAGAAGATGCCCGCTACTTGCCTGTGGCTATCAGCCGTGATAATATCAACAGCCTTTACAAGGCTTTGACAAATATCTATATAAATGATGAAACGGGCAAATCTATTGCCAGATGTAATATACATACTTTTCCCAACCCCTCTATTGACCACGTGGTTATCATTTACAAACGCTCCGCAGATTGGGCTGCACCTCTCAGCCAAGGCGTTAGTGAAACAACGAATAAAGAATTTAATCGTCTGTTAGACCAATATGATTTGGCAATTGAAAAACATGTTCAATGGAATGACACGCAGGACGCATTGACCCTACGCTCTAAAGAACCGCTCAATATGGCAGCTTTGGCAGGTCAATTTGATAATATTGCGGGCGTAGTGCAAGTGGATTTAAGCTTACCCAAATTTGGAGGCAACGATATTAAAGCCAAACGTATTTCAGGCGGCTGGGAAATAGATTTCATCTATTCTTTTAGTGCAACGGCTGGTAGCAATGGCAAGCAACACGTGTGGAAATTCAAGGCTTTGGATAATGGGCAAGTGACGCTGCTTAAAGAGGTTGGTGAACCCCTACCCACTTGGATGAAATGTGATGTAGATGGTAAAATTAATTTTGCCTCAAAAGGGTAATGGGTAATGGATAATGGGTAATGGATAATGGATAATGTAAAACGGACAATTTGCTAAATAGCGAATTGTCCGTTTTACATTATCCATTATCCATCATAGGTGTTCAAAAGGTTTTGTTTTAAATATAAAACATTGATTTTGAATAAGTTACAATGCCTTTGTCAGTCGGTTTAG
>JAYUQN010000340.1:0-4787 GCA_043756725.1 Saprospiraceae bacterium | reverse complement strand
GTACCGCCCTGCACTTCGTCGGGTTTGAGTTGATTGAGGCGCGCACGGTTTGCCAATTCGTTGACCTTTTTAGTCAAACCTTGCAAACTCAACAAATCGGCTCCTTTTATGACGGGCACAATCAAATTGCCTGAAGGTAAGGCTGCTGCCATGCCAATATTAAGGTCTTTTTTAACAATAATTTTAGTACCCTCTACGCTCGAATTGACTATCGGAAAATCCCTTAAAGCTCTGCAAACCGCTTCAATAAATATGGGGGTGAAAGTAATGTTTTCACCGTATTTTTTCTGATATTCTCCTTTTATTTTATTGCGCCAATTCACCAAATTCGTTACATCAGCTTCTACAAATGACGTTACATGTGGCGCAACTTGTTTAGACATGACCATGTGGTCGGCTATCAGTTTCCGCATTCTGTCCATTTCAATGATTTCAACATTGCCAGATATGGAAGCGGCTGTTTGGGTAGTGGGTAATTGTTGATGGGTAATTGGTAATGGGTTATGGGTAATAGCCGATGTCCGATTTTCAACATAGCCGAGTATATCAGCTTTTGTCACCCTGCCTTCTTGACCGCTGCCTGTAATAGCTTCTAACTCTGCGAAGGCAATGCCTTCTTGCTTAGCAATGGTGCGAACAAGGGGCGAATAAAAACGTCCCCCTTCACTGGCTTTGGGCATATCGGCAACTTGAGTTGAGGCTTTTTGCACAGCGGCATGGGTGTTGCCATTGTTTGGTACAAAAGGTATATCTCTTGCTGTTTTTGACGGGGTGCTTGCCGCCTCTAACTCTGGGTCGTGTGGGTCAGTTGGGGGTATGAGATTACTCGGATTGGCTTGTATCTCCGCAGTGGCTTCGGTGGTGATGATGGCTATCACTTTGCCAATTGGCACAATATCATTTTCAGCGTAAAGCAGTTGCGCAATCACACCTGAAACAGGAGAGGGGATTTCAGAATCCACCTTGTCGGTTGCAATTTCAAGAATGGTTTCATCTTGCTCAACACGGTCGCCCACCTTTTTTTTCCACGATAAAATGGTCGCTTCCATGATACTTTCGCCCATTTTGGGCATTATGAGTTCGGTTTGAGCCATATTTTTACACTATATTATGGTTATATTGGTTAGTTAATTTAGCCCCTCAGTATTTGTGGCAAAGTTACATTTTTTTATTGTGTCAATAAAAATTTTCTTATCAGATTCAAACCCACGTTGGCGGCGTATTCGATATTCTTTAAACGTCCTCTATCTATATTGAGTTTAGTGGTAATGGTATTTTTTTTATTGCCTACGGCAATCCAAACCGTTCCAACAGGCTTTTCAAGCGTACCACCCCCCGGACCCGCCACCCCCGATACGGCAACTGCTAAATCTACTTTCATGCGTTTCACAGCGCCTTTCACCATTTCTTTGACGCATTCTTCGCTCACGGCGCCGTGTTTGCTCAATATATCAGTGGGCACATCCAATAGTTTTTCTTTTAAAAAATAGGAATAAGCTATAACGCTGCCTTCAAAATATTCTGAACTGCCTGCCACACTGGTCAATAAATGCGCCAAATAGCCGCCTGTACAACTTTCAGCCGAGCCTATTTTTAAACCCCGTTGTTTCAACATTTTACCTATCACTTTGGGCATGGTGTCATCGTCATAACCCGCTACGGCATATTTTACGATGCTTTCCAATTCTTTTTTCAAGACATCAATTTGTGTATTGAGCGCATTTTCATCGTCGCCCCTTGCCGTCAAACGCAGGCGAACCGTGCCGAGTGAAGGCAAATACGCTAATTTTACATTGTCGGGCAAACGGTCTTCAAAATCGCCCAATTTTTCTGCCAACATGGTTTCACCTTCACCTGCTGTTAAAATAGTGCGATGCACAATGGGTGACATCGGAAACGAGGCTTTCAATTTAGGTAAAACCCTATCTGACATCAAATGTTGCATTTCATAGGGCACACCGGGCATAGAAACCAATATTTTTTTACCTTCTTGAAACCACATAGCTGGAGCAAGTCCTTTGTCGTTGTTCAAAATCAAGGCATTTTGAGGCATATAACAACCGCTTTTATTCATTTCACTCACAGTACGGTTTATTTTTTTGAAAAAATATTCCATCCGTTTGAAAGTTTCATCGTGAAAAACCATCGGGACACCGAAGTATTCTGCAATGGATTTTTTGGTAATATCGTCTTTGGTAGCTCCGAGTCCGCCCGTAACCAACACAAGGTCAGCTTGGTGAAGCGCCATATCTAAGGCATTAACGATTTCAGCATGAACATCTCCCACGCTCGTTTTGCCGACAATGCGGATGCCTTGCAGGTTGAGTTGTTGCGCCATCCAAGCGGAGTTGGTGTCTGTAATTTGTCCGATGAGTATTTCATCGCCAATGGTCAAAATGTATGCGGTCATATTATCAGTTATCAGTTATCAGTTATCAGTTTTTGGTTTTCGGGTGCAAATGTGCGAAAAATATTAACAAGTAGGAAGCGGGGCGAGTTTAAAGAATCCTTTCTTGGCACAAGCACTACTTATCGGTTCAATATGTATAAAGTGATTAGTCAGACATTAAAAATGTCTTGTCAAACGAAAAAAAATACTTTTTGAACTTTTTTCACCACCTTTGCGTTTAATTTCAAGTAAAAATATTTTTAAACGCTGAACTTTGCATTCAGTCAAAAAATCAGTCAGATATGTATTATCAAATTAAGCAATCTCAATATCCAGAACATTTGACGGCTCCGATGGAAGCCGAATTGACCGATAACGGTTTTGAAGCTTTGAAATCATCCGAAGCTGTTGAAAATGTATTGGAACAGGAGGAAGGAACGGTTCTTGTGGTTGTCAATTCAATATGCGGTTGCGCGGCTCGCAATGCACGTCCTGCGGCAGTATATGCTACCCGTGAGGGTAAGGTGCCTACTAAAATGGTAACCGTGTTTGCAGGCGTAGATGGTGAGGCTGTTCAAAAAGCCAGAGATTTTATGTTGCCTTATCCCCCTTCGTCACCATCAATGGCGTTGTTTAAAAATGGTCAATTGGTGCATTTCATCGAGCGTCATAATATCGAAGGACGTGATGCTGTTTCAATTGCTAAAAATTTGAAAATGGCTTTTGAACAATACTGCTAATTTCAATGGACAGCGGGCAAAGGACAATGGAAAACGGACATTGAGGCATTATGCTCATTGTCCGTTTTTCGTTGAAAGATTCTGAGTGTTGATATAAGCCAGATTTAGGGTAAGATTTTTGAAGAAAAAAAAGTGCTCCGTAGGAGTCCCTTCGGGATAAACTACTTTTTAAGCAAAATGAAACACCCCAAAAATATCTATTTTCTTCAAAAAATCTTACCCTAAATCTTCGCACGGATGAAAAATCCGCAAAATACTGAGGGGGTATTTTGCGGCTTTTCATTGTCCCTTTTCTATTGGACATTGTCCTCTATCGTATGATTTCATCTTTTTCATTAAAAACAACCCCATAATCTTTCAACTCTTCTAAAACGGGGTCATAAACCTCTTTCAAAACGGGGATATTGACACCGATTGAGTTGATTTTACCCAACATCACGAGTTTTACAAAAATGCCAATCGGTAAACCCACCATGCGAGACATAGCTGTATGATTGCCATCCGTTCCCATTAAAACTAGGGTGGAAGTCAAGCGGCGATTTTGACGCGCCACTTCATATTCCAACTCGTGTTGCATGATAACCATGTCTTTTTCATTGTCTTTGAGTTTCCATTTTTCAAGTAAAAGGTTCTCTAAAATCAAGGCAGGCGTGGCACTTTTCATGCGGATTTTCTTTTTACTGAAAAGCCCAAGCCAATCCAATTTTTTCATGACATCCGAATCCACCGTTTCACCAATTATATTAGCCACTTTTTCTTTAACCGAACCCTGTGGGGCTGAACTCGACACGTAGGCATCAATCAACTCATGGTAAGTGATTTCTTCTGAATCTAAAATAGGGAAAGAGGCATCTGTCAAACCAATTTTGACCAGCGCATCCCATGCTTTGCTAAAACCTTTGTAGCGAATAGTGCCACGCTCCAAATTGGAAATGGGTCCCAAATCATATAACTCCCGATATAACAAAGAATCTCGATTGACATACGCCTCATATTCGCCTTTCACCCCGGGCACAACAAGGGTTTTTGCCGATGAAAACAAGCGGTTGTATGGCACATAGCGCAACTTGCCATCTTCGAGATATTGGGCAGTGCCTTGTCCTGCTAAAACAACATTGCGAGGATTCCAAGAAAATTTATAATGCCAGGGATTATCATCGTTTTCAGGCGCAACCAAACCGCCTGTATAAGAGCGAAAAGACTTTAAACGCCCGCCTTTGGCTTTGATTTCATCAATTTTCTGCTTGCCACTCATGTGGTCAATGCCGGGGTCGAGACCCATTTCACCCATAAAAATCAGAGCACGAGCGCGGGCTTCATCACCCAACGCATAGAGTTGTTTTGAAATATAGGATGCTGTAATAAGGTGTTTTTTCAATTTTAAACAATCTTGTGCTACTTCAAGATGCAAATGAGCAGGCAACAAAGACACAACCACATCTGCCCGACCAATAGACTCACGGCGGTCATTAACCTTAGTAGCATCGAGCCAAGTGCCTCGCCCATTGGGATGCCCATTGACTTTGCGGCTCGCCAACTCATGATCGGTATCTGCCACTGTAACAAACCAATTGTATTTTTTAGCTTGTTCTAAAACGTAATCTATGAGGGCTGTGGCAGAGCGACCTGCGCCAATAATTAGGATATTATTCATTTCG
>JAYUQN010000339.1:0-4793 GCA_043756725.1 Saprospiraceae bacterium | reverse complement strand
CCATCGTTAGATGCACATCAAAATAGCCGTTTTCAATAGGGCTGTTTTCAAAATTTTGAAAAAAATCAGCCTCAATTTGAAAATCAAACGCGTGAATACCATTTTTCAGTCCTTTAATAGGGAGTGAAAACTCTTTAAGATTGTCCATTTCAAAGACAGAATTACAAGATTTTTAGTTTAGCAGGATTAAATTATACCGTTTTACAAGAAGTTTTCTTTAAAACAAGTCTTGTAAAACACGTCATATTTTGAAACCCTGCGTCTGTTTTCAAAAGCGGGTGCAAAGTTAGATTTTTTATATGAAATACCCAACCTTTTTTTGAAAATTGATTGAAAAATTATGATCATTTTTCACGTTTCAAATCAAACTCTTTAGGGTTACCTACTGTAATGGGAACCGTTTCAGTTGCCACATTAGACAAATCTAAGCCAAAATCTTGGGCAGGCGTTAGGCTTATCTTTTTTAAAACCCGATAAGCTCTTACAATAAATTGCTCAAAAGGCGTAATATCATCATCTACAGAAAGGCGGCTATTGAGGACAAAAAATTTAAAATCAGCTGGCAATTCATACTTGCGAAGGCTTGGATAATGGCTACCTTCATCTACCTCACCATCGTCCTGCATTTTTTTAACGATTTCTTTAAACATCAAATTGACTTTGTGTTCTACCTTAAAACCAAATTTCAAGCGCACATAAAATATTTTACCCGGCACAATAGTTTTTACTTTATATTTTTTTGCAAAAGGCGCATCACTCAAAACAACATGAACAAACCAGTAAATATCTGCTCTTTTGGGTCGTTTGCGGAATAAAGAATAAAGAATATTAGAATCTATTTTAGTAGGGTCATCAGATAAAGAAAAATAAACAACATTGGTTGCTTCTCGTGCAATCGTCTCATCTTTTATGAGGTCTTTAAAAAGGGGTATGTAAGGATCAATATCTTGAAACTCAATATGCTTGTCTCGAATTTTTCGTGCGCGCCAAAAAACGAAGACGCAACCAAATAAGAAAATAGAAGGAAATAAACTAAACCAGCCACCATTTGGAATCTTGTTAATACAAGCTATTAAAAAAGCTAACTCTACAAAGCCAAAAACACAACCTACTGCAATTGCCCTTATTATTGACTTATTTCGCCTATCTACAAAATGCAGCAATAAGGAAGATGTCATAATCATATCTATCACAATGGCAAATCCATAAGCTTCTTCCATTCTTGAAGACTCTTTGAAAACCAAAATAGCCGTGACGCAACCCATCAATAATATCCAGTTGATAAAAGGGATATAGACTTGCCCACGTTCTTTAGCTTGGTAATAGATTTTCATATTAAACCATAGTTTCAACTTCACCGCCTCGCTCACCATTGTAAAAATCCCCGTTATCAAGGCTTGGCTTACGATAACTGTTGCAGTTACAGCTAAAACTATGACTGGAATAACCCATTCTTGCGGAATTAAGGAATAGAAAGTGCCAACTTGTTGCACTTCGGCAGGCAAGACTTTTCCCTCAAAATTTAGCAACCACGCTCCTTGACCAAAATAACACAATATCAAACAAGGAAAAACAAACAACCACGTCAAACGAATATTCACTTTGCCACAACGTCCTAAATCGGAATACAAGGCTTCGCAACCCGTCGTGCAAAGAAAGACCGCGCCTAATAGCCAAAACCCTGCGTGACCTGTTACTTCTCCCTTATAATGTGAAATGAATTGGAAGGCATAAAGTGGATTAATGGCTTCAAATACTGAGGGGGTACTTAAAATTTGTTTAAGTCCAACTAAGCCAATAAAACCAAACCAAACGAACATAATAGGTCCGAAATAGGCTCCCAATTTGCCACTACCAAATTGCTGTGCAAAAAATAATAAGAACACAATGGTAAGAACAATGGGATAAATTTCTATATCGGGTATGATGCGATGAATGCCTTCCACAGCAGCTGTTATAGAAATGGCAGGCGTAATGACGCCATCTGCCATCAGTGTTGCGCAACCTATCAAGGCGGGAAAAATAGCCCATCGTGCTCGATAACGCCTTATGCGCGCATACAAAGCAAATATACCGCCCTCGCCACGATTATCAGCTTTAAGTGCCAAATACACGTATTTGAAAGAGGTGATGATTATCAATGTCCAAAAAATACAGGATAAGCTACCGAAAATTAGTTCCTTACTAACCTTTTCTGCCCCTACTATTGCTTGGAACACATAAAGAGGAGATGTGCCAATATCGCCAAACACTAAACCCAGTGCGATTAAAAGCCCTCCTTTACTCCAATTTCGACCTTGTTCAGGCGTTGCCATTTTATATATTATGTGAAAAAACGGGGCAAAAATAGCTTATTTTTTTTATTGTTGCACTATTTATATCAAATATACCAAACAAGATCGTCTGGTGATTTTTTAATCTCTTTTGCCGTTTTCTTCTTCAAATCATAAGCTAACTTATGTTTTTTCATGGTATCTAAAGCTTTGTCTTTGTGCAACTTTACAGTTTGACCTAAAAGATGGCGAATAACAACAGAAGCGCATGTACCCCCAAAAGCCGCTGGCAGATAGGATATAGTGCCATAAGCTGATTTTTTGTAATTCGCACCATCCGTGTACATCAGGGATTCCTTTGGAGCAGGTTCATCACTAAAAACGGTAATTAACCCTGAGGTAATCCCTTTCTTTTTCAATCTTTTACGCACGTATAAAGCAAAACGGCAAATTTGGGTATCCCGCAAATCTGCCACTTTTATGCGTGTCGGATCTACTTTACCGCCAGCACCCATAGACGTCACAATATTTAAGCCTTGTCTTTTAGCGGAAGTGATTAAATGCAGCTTTGGCGTGATGCTGTCAATGCAATCCATGACATAACTGTAATCTGCTGCTTGACAAAGTGCGTCCGCTTTTTCAGGCGTTAAAAAATCCTTTATGACCGTCAGTTTCAAGTCAGGATTGATAGCTAAAAGCCTTTCAGCCATTATATCTGCTTTCGATAAGCCGTGCGTCGTCGCCAAAGCAGGTAATTGACGGTTGCGATTGGAAGGGTCAACCACATCGCCATCCACAATCGTCATTTCACCCACACCTGCTCGGGCTATAAACTCTGCGGCATAAGACCCTACACCACCTAAGCCGACTACTAAAACATGGGCTTTGTTGAGGTTTTCAACCCCATTTTCACCTACCAAAAGGGTTGTTCTTGACAACCAACTTAAATCTGCCATGAATAAAATGATGAAAGATGAACGGAGAATGATGAACGATGAATGATAAATGATAAATAGCCCTGAAAGGGCGGGAAATGATAGGATAGGGTGTAGCCCTATTACTATTACACACGAATAGAATAGGGCTACACCCTATCCTATCATCTCCCGCCCTTTCAGGGCTATTCATCATTTATCATTCATCGTTCATCATTTGCTTACTTGTATTGGAACTCAAAACACCCAATATCAGGCTTTTGTAAATCTCGAATTTTATCCTCCAAATCCTTCGGAATATTGGAAATAGGCAGTGCTTTCATTTCCGCTACCGAAAGGGTATCGAGTTTGTAATTATCATCACTCGGTTTTCTAAAAACTTTGGCTTTGCTGTCAGCATTGATGCAATCTTTGCAACGGTTTGTTAAAAAATCGGGCGTATTGTCCGCTTTTAATAAATCTTTTACGCGCACAAGGCAGTTTTTGAAATTCGTATTGAAATCAGTTGTAATATCTTTTGTGGCATCAAAAAAACTGATTTCATCGTCTTTTGAACCGTAAACTATGCAATTGGTTGCCGTCATACTGAGGGGGTATGCTTTAGCTTTTGTACAACTCACGCCCGAGCGTTCGTAACATCTAAAATTGTTAGCGCTCAAAGCGGGGTTGCGGGAGCCATAGCTTGCCATGGTGCAATACGTTAAATTGTATTCTCCCCCAAATTCTAACTGCACATTGTTGCCATAATTATTGTAAAACAACGTATTTTCAGCTGAAACTTGGGCATGTGCGGCAACCAAGCCGCTACCTGCTGTGTTATAAATTTTACAGTTTTTCAAACTCAAACTGGCTGCTGAATCCACACGCACGCCCACACGAGAGTTGCGAATAGTGGTATAGTTGAAAACATTGCCCACACTATTTGAGCCAATTATTAAACCTGCCCATTGGTCAGGTTCGTCTTTAAATTCTTTTTCTAAGCGGTCTCCTTCAATAATAATAGGTTTTTCAAGCGTTCCCAAAGCCTCAATTCGAGCGCGGGGCAATACGAAAATGATACCATCTCGATAAGCAGATGTATCAGGCAGATAGGAAATTCCACCATGAATATGCACCCGTGTGCCCGCCGCAATGCGTAAAATACAAGAATCAATGAACAAAACACCATAAATTATGTATGGTTTGGGGTCGTTCCAATCAATTACTCGATTAGGGTCTCTGGCATTCAAAACACTAAAAGCGCCTTTGCTAAAGCGGTTTGGAATGTAGTTCGCATTTTGCCCCCATGCCTCCATAATCACTTTTTGCGTATTGCCATTTGTTTCAAAAACAAGGTCTTGTGCCAACACAAAAGGGCTGATACTGAGGGGGGCATTTGGATTGACTGTTACCTTCGCAAACACATAAATACTGTCATTGGCAGGTATTTCAACATCCTTAAAATCTTTACCCGACACGCCATCAATATTGAGATTGAAAACAATATTCGTATTATTGGTCAAAGATATTTTAGAAATTTTAATAGGCTGATTATTTCTATTAAAAACTTTCAAAATACGTGTAGCCGAGCCAATACTGGTGAAAA
>JAYUQN010000338.1:0-4803 GCA_043756725.1 Saprospiraceae bacterium | reverse complement strand
AAGACCCACTCGCAGAGTTTATTTTGAACGAACAACCGAGCGAAAACTCGCAGTTTCAAGCCGTAATGAACGAGGAAAAAGATGGTCTGAAAATTTCTTTTTTAAAAGAAACAGTTAAAGAATAAAGAAAATGAAGTGAAAATATTACAGCCGACTTCCTTACTGAGGGGGTCGGCTTTTTTATTATTAGCGGTTTTACGCTTATTATTTTCCTTGCTTTAGGCACATGGTCGATCGTTATTTGTAAGGACTTACATATTAAATTTAAATAAAAAGTGAATTTTAGAGCATCGTAATGTGAATTTACATAATTCCTACATTTTAAAAAAAAATTAAAGAATTATTAACATCCTTCGATTTTAATTTTAATTTTGCTTTATGTGTACTACACGAATTAATATACTCCTTGCAGATGACGATACTGACGATTGCCTTTTTTTTAAAGAAGCGTTAGAAGAGTTGCCAGTATCCACTAATCTTATAACTGTTCATAATGGGGAACAACTTATGAGCTTGCTCAATACAACCAAAGATATGCTGCCGCATGTTCTCTTCCTCGATATGAATATGCCCCGCAAAAATGGCGGTGAATGTTTATCAGAAATAAGACTTGACCAAAAGTTAAAACAACTCCCTGTTGTTATTTTCTCTACTTCTTTTGACAAAGACCTTGTAAATCAGATGTATGATTGCGGCGCCAATTATTACCTACGCAAGCCTAATGATTTTTCTAAACTCAAAAAAGTCATTCATCATGTTCTTAATCTCATGGAAAACAAAGATTTTTCACAATCCAAAAAAGAAAATTTCATTCTGCAATCCTAATTAACTATTTAAGATGAGTAAGAAGATGTCAAATTCAAATGCACCTTTTCTTACAGGTGGTGGAGAAATGGGAGAACTCATCCGTCAAAAAGATTGGAGCAAAACGCCTGTGGGTAATCCCAAAAAATGGCCCCAAAGTTTACGCACCACACTCAGCATCATCTTAAATTCTAAATTTCCTATGTTCCTTTTTTGGGGACCCGAATTAATATGCTTTTATAATGATGCTTACAGGCAAAGTTTGGGCAACGAGGGTAAGCATCCTAATATTTTAGGCGGACGTGGGGAAGATTATTGGAGCGAAATATGGGAAGATATAAAGCCCCTTATTGACACCGTCTTGGCAGCAGGCGAAGCAAGCTGGAACGAAGATCAATTATTGCCTATTTATAGAAATGGTAAAATGGAAAATGTCTATTGGTCATATAGCTATAGTGCTGTCTGTGATGAATTAGGCAAGCCTTCTGGTGTTTTTGTTACGTGTATTGAAAATACCCAAAAAGTAGTGGCTTTAAAAAGTTTAGAGGAAAACGAAGAACGCTTTCATACACTTGCCAACAACATATCTCAATTGGCATGGATGGCAGACGAAACAGGCTGGATATATTGGTACAATCAACGCTGGCACGATTACACAGGAACCACATTTGAAGATATGCAGGGTTGGGGTTGGCAAAAAGTTCATCATCCTGACCATGTAGAAAGGGTCGTTAATCGCATTCAACATTCATGGGATACAGGCGAAGTATGGGAAGACACGTTTCCACTGAGGGGTCAAGATGGTCAATATCGTTGGTTTCTGTCAAGAGCTATTCCCATTAAAGATGATAAGGGAAAAGTATTGCGTTGGTTTGGCACCAATACCGACATTACCGAACAAAACGCCTTAATCAAGAAATTAAATGAAACAGTTAATAAGCTTAATTTATATGAAAAAGTAGTTCTCAATACTAAAGAGGCTGTTCTGATAACAGAAGCCGAGCCTTTTAACGTGTCAGGACCCCGTATTGTTTATGTAAACGATGCTTTTTGTGCTATGACGGGTTATACCCCAGAAGAAGTTATCGGCAAAACCCCTCGTATCCTTCAGGGACCAAAAACAGACCGTAAACAATTGGATAAAATAAGGCACGCACTTGAACAGTGGCAATCTGTAAAGGTAGAGCTTATTAATTATAAAAAAGATGGAAGTGAGTTTTTTGTAGAATTTGAAATTGTACCCGTAGCCAATGAAAAAGGATGGTTTACGCATTGGGTTTCTGTGCAACGCGATGTGACAGAAAGGAAAATAGCTGAAAAGAAAATACGCGAAAGAGAGGAGCTTTTACGAAAAACAAAAGAGCAGTTGGAGCTTACTTTCAGCCACGTACCAGCCGCTATCTTTTTGTACAATAATAAAAGAGAAATTCTTTTTGCTAATGAAAAAGCGGCCCATTTATTAGGCTACAATACAATTGAAGAATTGTTACAAGAAAAACATTATGACGTTTTAATGGAAAAATCTGGAGAAAACTATTATGTGAAAGATGAAAATGATGAACTTTTTTCACGTGAAAGATTGCCTTCAGTAAGTGCCTTAAAAGCAGGAAAGCCTGGCGAGGTTGTGTTTTCCATGGAAAAAAAATCGGGTGGCGGAAAAATATGGCTTCTTAATAAATCAGCCCCCATATTAGATGAAGACGGCAAAGTGTCTATGGTGCTTACCACATCCACAAATATAACAGCACAAAAAACAGCAGAAGAAAAAATACGCAACAGTGAAGAAAATTTTCGTCAATTATCGGATTTAATGCCCGAAAAAGTATCCAGATCGGATGCTCATGGCAATGTCATTTATTACAATCATAGCTGGTTAGAGTATACAGGGCTTAGTTTTGAAGCATTAAAAAACTTTGGCTGGCAGCAAACTACACACCCTAATGATATTGAAGAATTAACAAAACTTTTTACTCACTGCGTTATGACAGGCGATAATTTTGAAATGGAATTCCGCCTTTTAAACAAAGAAGGTCAATATAGATGGCACTTGTGTCGAGCTGTAGCGATAAAAGATGAAGCAGGTAATATAAAAAATTGGATAAACCTAACAGTAGATATTGAGCATCAAAAAAGGTTTGCCACTGAATTAGAGAAACAAGTAGAGGAAAGAACCACTGAACTGCAAAGCCTCAATGAAATGCTTTTGAAAAGAAATGAGTTATTAACTATCAGTGAAAATTTTAACCGTTCTCTCATTGATTTATCGCCTAATGTGGTTTATATTTTTGATATCGAACATAACAAACTTCTTTTCCTAAATCCAACAGGATGTCAAATAGTGGGTTACAATTGGCAACAAATATTGGAGAGTAAGGATAAATTTCAAGCTCATACGCTCCATCCTGATGATGTTACTGGATTACGTGACATGGTGAAAAAAATAAAAGTCTCTCAGCCTGCCGAAGTGTTTGAATATGAATTTAATATCAAAAATGCACAGGGTACATGGACGCCCATTTTAGCCCGCCACACAGCCTTTGAACGCAATAGTAAAAATGAAGTAACGCAGCTTATAGGCATTGCTGTGGATATCACACACTTAAAACAAGTAACGCAACAACTCCAAGATGCTAATGAATTATTGATTCAAAAAAATGAATCCCTAATTGCCAGTGAACTCTTTAATCGAATGTTGACAGAAGTTTCACCTACCATGGTGTTTATACATGACATGGAAAAAATCAAACCCATTTTCCTTAATAAGGCTTACTTAGATTTCGTTGGTTATACTTGGGAGGGAGTACAGAAACTTGACAGCACATTTATGAGTAAGGTCATTCATCCTGATGATTTTATTTTACTGGAACAAACTATAAAAAAAGTCATGTCATCTAAACAGGGAGACATTTTTGAAGCCCATTTTCGCCGTAAAAATGCACAAGGGGAATGGATACCTTTCTTAAATCGTTATACTTCTTTTAAACGCAATCCTAAAAACGAAGTGACCCAAATGTTAGGCGTTGCTATTGATATTTCTGACCTAAAAAAAGCAGAGGATGTGCTTCATCAAAAAAACGAAGCCCTCGAAAAAATGAATAAAGAACTTCAGTCTTTCGCTTATATTTCAAGCCATGATTTGCAAGAGCCTCTTCGCAAAATTCAAACCTTTGCTAAACGGCTTGTAGACAAAGAATATGACAATTTATCCGATAATGGCAAAGATTATTTAAAAAGAATGGAGGAATCTGCCCATAGAATGCGCACGTTAATAGACGATTTGCTTGCCTATTCGCGCACAAACACACAAGAACGTAAATTTGAAAAAATCCATCTTCAAGATATTATTGAAGAAGTGAAAGCCGATTTGAATGAAGAATTGCAAGACAAACAGGCTAAACTTGAAGTAATTGACTTGTGTGAATGCACCGTAATTCCTTTTCAATTACGTCAACTCCTACACAACCTGATTAGCAACGCCCTAAAGTTTTCAAATCTTGAGCGTCCACCTTATATTACCATAAACAGTAAAATTGCTAAAGGCATAGAATTAAATTTTTCAAAATTAGAACTCGAAAAAGAATATTGTCACATTCGTCTTACCGACAATGGCATTGGCTTTGAACAACAATATGGTGAAAAAATATTTGAGGTATTTCAACGCTTGAATAGCAAAGAAAAATATGCTGGCACAGGTATCGGGCTTGCCATCGTAAAAAAAATCGTTGAAAATCATAACGGTATTATCACAGCAACAGGTGAATTAGACAAAGGCGCAATATTTGATATTTATATTCCTATACTATAGTGTTAGTGTTTTGACATTTTACCATAAAAAAGGCTTTCCAAATTTTCAAACTCGGAAAGCAGCCGTTTCTAATGTAAAATGTACCCGAGGTTTCCGTAGAGACGTTGCAGTGCAACGTCTTGGCATTAATCTATTTTTTCAATTTTTTTGACCACAACTAAGACGTTGCAGTGCAACGTCTCTACGAAAATCTC
>JAYUQN010000337.1:0-13960 GCA_043756725.1 Saprospiraceae bacterium | reverse complement strand
TTTATAAACAAGCGCAAACGGAGTGTAAATATTTTCAGTTTTATAGTATGAAATAGTTAAAATAGAATAAAACTATTAGCCGCAAACTAAAGTTTGCGTTACGTAAACGAAATATATGAAAAACCTTCCGAAAGGCGCAGAAGCCTTACTTATCGCCCTCAACACACCCGCTTTGCGCGGCAATATCGGTGTTCCCGTTTTGATTTGGGGAAAGCCCGGCGAAGGCAAATCAAGTTTTCTCGAAGGTTTGGCGCAGCCAAAATTTCCTGTTTTGACCTTGATTGCGTCTATTCACGACCCGACTGATTTTTAGGGTTTACCGATTATCAAAAATGGCTTATAAAATTACCGTCTCCCCTCGGACGCAAAAGAAAATTGAAAATACCCGCTGGTAATACAAAAATCCTCTTAATATTTTGCAAATCCTTGACTTAAAAGGAACTAAAATCCTCTTAATTCGGTTAAGCTGTTTTTAATAAAAGCTATTTTAAAACTAAAAATCCGCATGCCATGAAGCCCAAATACGAAAAAATAATTTTTCTCGACATTGACGGTGTTTTGAATACAGGTCAATATACTTACCCTGCATGACTCCTTCCAGATGATGAAGGTCGGGATGCAGACGGTCATTTCTTTGATGCCGATTGCGTAGCTCAACTTTTCAGAATTATTCACTCAACAGGTGCTGAAATCGTTATTAGTTCAACATGGCGGCATCGTGGCTTAAAAGGTATGCGAGACCTTTGGCAAAGGCGGCAATTAGTAGGTAAAATCGTAGATATTACGCCTTCTTTTTTAGATTTAGTGACCATCCAAAAACCGTATTTCGACTTTATCACAAGAGGCGATGAAATACTCGATTGGCTCACACTTAATCCAACGAAGCAATTTGTCATTATAGACGATAAAGATGATTTTGACAAAAAATTACAGCCTTTTTACTTTCAAACGCAGGAAGATAAAGGCATCACTGCTACTATTGCTGACCAAATTATTACACAGCTAAATGCCGACTGGACAAATCCATTTTTAGAAAATGACTTGTATAAAAAGACCAAAGGCAAAAAAGTCTTATATTTTGATATTGATGGAACATTCTTAGATTATGATGATATTCCAAAACCTGCTTTCTTGGGTGGTCGCTTAGAGAAAGCCCTTGAAGCCTGTCATTTTGATTACTATGCCTGCGTTTCAGGTTGGTCGGATATGGTTGCACAAAGACATGGATATGGAGAAAAGCCTTCTCAACAAGTACAAAAAGAACGCATTTGGCATCTTTTGCAAGACATTTTTCTAAATAAACAAGCATTTTTAGAAAAACTTATTTTGATATATAACACTGACCGCAGAGGGGAATATATCAACCTCGAAAGCAATTGGTACTATGTTGATGATTGGGCAGATACATTTTATACAAATACTCATGGTATTGCTGAATATGAAATAATGATTGAAAGGCATAAAATTCATTTAGCACAGCATGACGGAAATGGTGGAGATATTTTAAATTGGTTGGGAAGGATTAGACCAGAGTAGAACAATTAAGATGAACCTTTTGCAGCGAAATAACGCCATATCTATTTGTTTTTCAATTACTTGTGGAAGACGAAAACTAATTTAGGACTTTTTTTTGTTGGGAATCAAGGTTCGAAGCAGATAATGATAAATAATAATATATAGTTTTTACCAATAATTTTATAGAACGATGAAAAGCATTTTTTATACCGAAAATCTGTACAAATCAGATGATGTCGTTTGCTTCAAAAAAACAAGAGAAGCCTTTGGCGGCTTATCCAATATGGCAGCAGGCTACCCTATCAAAGTTAATGGTGTACCCATTTTGACATCAGAAGCCTTGTATCAAGCCTGTCGTTTTCCGCATTTGCCCGATGTACAAAAGGCAATCATCAGCGCAAAAAGCCCTATGGCAGCTAAGATGATTGGTAAACCGTATAGAAGTCAATCGAGAGAAGATTTTGATACCGTCAAAGTGGACATTATGCGTTGGTGCTTGCTCTTAAAATTAAGTCAAAACTCAATGGCTTTTGGGCGTTTGTTAATCAGCACGAAAGACAAAGATATTGTAGAAGACAGCCATAATGACCGCTTTTGGGGGGCTGTTCTAGACAATGAAACCCCCGAAATACTGAGGGGGTGTAATGTATTGGGCAAATTGCTGATTGAATTGCGAGAACTGTATAAAGACAACCGAAATGCGCCTCAATTGCTCATTATCGAGCCATTGGATTTATCAAATTTCATGCTGTATGGCAAACCGATAGAAACCATCAAAAAAACTTTGTAAGACTGTAGAAATGACAAGGCAAATAGCCATATAGACAAGGATTTGTTATTAATTGCTTAAAAATAGTAAGGAAAGTAATAAAATTCCAAACCAATAAGAGTCCTTAGAGCGCAAGCTATTTAGGCGGATGAACCCGCAATTTCAAATTAACAAGCCCTATTCTATTTAAATCCAATGTTTCGATAGTAGCTCGACCCGTTGGAGTAATACCAATGACATATAGGAAATCGGGCGACCATATAAAATGTTCATAGTCTCATAAGTGCATCTAACGAAATATTCCGAATACTGGATAACTCAATCAGATTTTCAAGTCGTTCAGCGTTTTTAGTTTCTACTTTTTCAATAACTTTTAACAACTCCTCATGCTCTGTGGGTGTTATCGTTTCTTCTCGGTTTTTTGTCAATAAGTATTCATATCGTTTCTGCAATACGGCAGGAATTGCTTTATTGATTTTCATCAAAAGTGAACTTTCTCGCTCTGGTAGATAAGCCACTTTGCGGCGTGCAATAAGGAGTCCGATTCGTTGCATAAACTTTTCTAAATCTTTTGTATCCAATTCAGAAAAGCCATTTAAGATATCTTCAAATCCTAAATCAACTTCCTTTCTTATTTTTATGCTGTTGACAATATGAGCCATTGGATTTTATTTTAATTCAAAGTTAAGGCTTTTGGTATTGATAATTTCCCTATTTTTACTTCGCTACAAATTTATTCCTTTTTTTTATCAAAAGTTGGAAAAAGCGCAGGATTTATGGAAAAATACTGAGGGGTGTAACGTATTGGGCAAATTGTTAGTTGAATTGCGAGAACGCTATAAAGACAACCGAAATCAAAGGTGCGCCCATTCGTAGGTGTTTTAGTTTAAAACATAAAATTACTGTTATGACCGATTTTTCTTATCACTCAATATGGTTTTAATGTCTCATAAATTGGCAGTAATTCTGTTTTGATAATTTTTAAAACGTCTGTAAAAAGGATATTGGTATCCAACGTTGATTTTATCAAAAACGATTACCATTTTACTAACCTATTCGCATCATGCGGTACAATAGCCTTTCTTGAAAAAAACGAGTCAAGATAAGTTGATAGGTTTTCTTCTCGGCTGCGGCGAGTTGCTTGAGTTTTGTTTGAATAGAGGCAATCAGATTTCTCATACTAAGATGGTTAAAAGATGTAAAACAATACCTGATAGATTCATTTTTTTAGCATAATCGCTTAATTTCACAAGGTTGCGGTCTTCTCGGTTCAAGTAATTCCTAATGATTTCTTTACAAGTGTCTAAGCCTATTTTATCTCTGTATTTGATGCTGTCACATACGGTTTTTTCAATATCATAAATAGCAATCGCATCATCGTCTATATTTACAAATTGCTGTCCTAATTGATAAGCCACATCAGACCAATAAAACAGTTTAATGGGTGGATATTCAGGCAAGGTTATTTTATCTTTTCGTGGAATGGCTATTTGATATTGGGCAGGTACAAATGTCGTTAATTCATAATGGAAGGCAGCCGATAATAAGCACACGACGCCTTTTGGCACAAGCTGCGCCACTTCCAATAGTTCATCCTTATCATTAGCATCTTCATTCCATTTATAAACCCCTTGTTTTATTCTTGAAATGGTCTGTTGCGCTAATAATTCGTTGATTCGGTAGTGGTGTACACCATGTGATTTCAATTTCTTTGTCGTTGCAAATCCATGATTGTCTTGAAATACTTGTTCAATCATTTTTTCATTATTTTACGGCACTTGCTGATAGATGCCGTAAAATTAGTTATTTTTTTTTATTCGTGTTAAATTTTAGATAAAAAATAATGAGGGGTCACTCCGCAGTTACAAACCACTTTTGAATATTAACTGTGTATTTTGGGGGCTGTTCGAGACAATGAAAACCCCGAAATACTGAGGGGGTGTAATGTATTGGGCAAATGATTGAATTGCGAGAACGCTATCAAGACAACCGAAATGCGCCTCAATTGCTCATTATCGAGCCATTGGATTTATCAAATTTCATGCTGTATGGCAAACCGATAGAAACCATTAAAAAAACTTTATAAGACTGTAAAAATGTAAATTGACACATAAAAAAAGTCAAAATTCGTGGGTAAATGTGCAAGAGACGCTGCGCTTAACTCTTGTACAGACAACGTTTTTTCTTTGGAAGACTTGGGCGCAACGGGAACAACCAATTTAAAAAAAATTTCGACCCGCAAAGCGGTTAACGTTGCCCATTACTCATTCGCTTCATTCCGTCGCTATGCGTTCTGTCGTCGTCCCTCCTCCTTCTCCGCATAGCCACTCCAGTCCACTCCATTTTTGCCCTTCTCCCCTTTGGGGTCGGGGGATTTTGCTCACAGGAAGTCAGATGACAAGCCAACTAAACTGAAAGGGAAGAAAGAACCAACCGAAAACCGAAGTTGTCAAAGCGGATCGCCGGCGGGTCGTTGAGGCGAAACGTAGGGCGGCAATGCCCCGCTTGGTCGCTCCAGCTACCACCGCGCAGCACCCGATCCACACCCTGCTGTAGAACGCCTGTAGGATTGACTATAGCACCGTCTATGGCATCTACTGTAGAACTGCTGATAACCTCTGTATAATCGCTATAGACATCGCTACACCATTCCCAAACATTACCCGACATATCGTGTATGCCCAGTTCGTTGTACATTTTTAAACCAACGGGCATTGTTTTATCATAACTGTTGCCGTCATACCAACCCAACTCTTGGAGGTTTTCACCGCCTGCGTATGTATAGCCACCGCTTCTATTGCCGCCGATGGCGGCAAATTCCCATTCCGCTTCGGTGGGTAGGCGATAGCCTTTGGCTTGGGGTGCGTGGAAAACGGGTGGTTCGTTGGGCAATGTGAAAGTATTGTCTATTTTGCCATAAGGTTGGGTGCATTGGGCATCCCTGAAATAAGTAGGTTCGTAGCCACATAAAGCGTTAAGGGCATTGCAAAATACGGCGGCATCGTACCAACTGACCCGCTCAACAGGGCGTTTGTCGCCTTGAAAAGCTGAAAGGTTTTTGTCTGCCCCCATCACCGCTTTCCACAAGGCTTGGGTGATGGGCACTTTGCCGATGTAAAAAGTGGAAACACGGACTTTGTGAACGGGTTTTGAACGGTCATTGTCCTCGCTGCCCATCATAAAGGTTCCTGCTTCGACGGGTATCATGTCGAAGAAAGTGCCGTTGGGCAGGGTTTGGCGGGGTGGGTTTTGGGTGGTGTTGAGCATTTTTTTTAATGGATATTGGTGTAAAATACTGAGGGGGTAGCGCAATCAGTACGAACAGATATTTCATCGGGATGGCTTATGTTATTTGTAATGAATAGTCAAATACACTCTAAAAATGACAAGTTCTGAAAATGATGTTTTAGCTGACCTTGCGAAAGTTCTCCCTTCGGAAAAACTTTCGCAAAGGTCTAAAACAGCCTAATGGTCTTGATTCTGATTGATAGTACTGCCCTTTTCACTGTTCACGGCTTGTTGAACATATACTGCATTTTTAAAAACAAGAGATGTCAGTTGCTTTTTGGCATCATACTGCCCATCAAATAATATTTCAGGCATCTCTGAGAGGTTGTTTACAGGGTCTTTGAACGGGACAAGTGCGGAGATGGGTGTGGGATTATTTTTCAAAACAATGTCTATGATAATTCTGTCGGTTGACGGTAAGGGCATGTCCGTTAAGTAAAATATACCACCTGTTAATAGCCCTGATTTAATATGAGGCGCATGGTGTGCATAAATATAGGCAATATCTTTGGCTTGCGCCAACTCACCACCAATTTTAATGAGCCCTTGATAATCACAGACTTTTGGCTTTACGGGTTCAGGTTTGGCAGTTGTTTCTGTTTTAGGCGCATCCTTTGATGAGTTAACAGTTACTTCAATACCCAGAGCTTTAACAATGCCGCTCCAACCTGCCCAGACGAATATGCCGAGAATAGCAAGCACGAAGATGCACGCAATGATTAAATTTTTATTGATACCTTTCATTGTTGGAGGATTTGGTTGATTATTAATAATTTTTTCTTCTTCGCCAATCATAGGTGCAACAGCAAGGTCTATGAAGTCATTATGTTTACATTGTACATAAGGTGCAGAAGGTTTTTTTGAGGAAAATCGTTCTTTCAAATCGCTGGTGCGAAAAACAGTACGTTTAAAATCATAGTTATTAGCATTATCTTTACATTTAAAGCAATTACATGGGGTCATTTCTATTGCTTCAATAGAAAACTGTTTTAAAATTTTACTGATTTCATTTTTTACTATGGCATGTGTTTCTTTACGCTCAATACCGTAGATGTAAATATGGATTTTGTTGGTACGAAAATTTTCTTCGATTTCGCAAATAGTCTTATGTTGTTTAAATTTTAGAACGACCCCTTTCTCCCAGACACTATTAAAATCAGCAATGTGTTCACTGAACTTAACAGTGAGTAATGGCATGATACTTTTTGGAATTGAAATACCATCAGGTAGTTTACAATCGTAATATAATTCCAAAGTGGGTAAACCTGTTGAATGATGTTCATACGAAGGTTTAACTGCACTTAAATGAGCGGGTATCAGATATTTGCCATGGGCTTCATCAATAAAAAAAAGCAATTCAAACTTTCGTAATAGATACAATAGTTGACTTTTGATAGGGCGACAATCCTCATCTTCAAATAATTGGTCAATATCATTTTTGTCAAGTAGTCCTTTCTTATTCATTCTTAAAGTATCATTATTGAGCATTTTATATACTTTATTGACTAACCAATTTTCATCTAAAAAAATATAATTTCTTAAAAGGTCATTGTCTTGAAAGTGTAAGTAAACGCCCATATCGTGAAAATAGCGACTCATAATACGTTGTTGAGATTTGTCAAACCAAGGTTCTTTTTTTTCATAAGGTTGACAAATCTCAAAGAACCTGTTTTCGGTCATAAAAAATGGTTCGTCTTTATCCTTTTTTGAAGCCAATTCTATGTCAATTTTTTGTCGAATTTCTGTCCAAAAAATAGGTAGAGACGAGCCTATATGCGGTAGAGCCAGTAATTGATTTTTAATACTTGCTCTAATAGCGTGATATTCCTTCTCGTCAATATCTGTCCGAAGGGTTAGGTCAAGAGCGTGTTTTCCTTTTATAAATTCAAAATTGCCTTTAATTTCAGGGGAATAATACCTACCCGCAAACCTGTTTAAGATAATTAATAAAGGGCTTTTTGACCCCCATTTTTCGACTTGATAAAACCATTCATACCAATTTGTATTTTTGCTACTTTCAGTATCTACCAGCATACAGAGTGAACGTGAGCTTAAAAAAAACTGATGGCAACTGGTATAAATTTCATCTTCTCCAAAATCCCAAAAATTAACTTTAAGTCCGTAGTTTATCGCTTTTTTCTTTAATATTTTTTTTTCTGCAAGCGTTTTCCCTACCAATAGATGTTCAATATCATTTACAGTAAGTTTTAAAATCACAGGGTAAACTCTTATACCTTTCACAGCTTCCGTTGGTAATTTTTCTTTTTTCTTATGAATTTTCCAAGCCAATGATGTTTTACCAGTTCTAGACTTACCAAGTATTAAAACTTTTGCTTCAAAAAGATAGTCTGATCCCTCTTTACCCTTTAGTAGAGTTTGTTCAAATGTATTTGTTATAGTACTGGACATGGTTATCTGTTGTTGATGGTGTTATTATTATTATCCCCAGCGTTGTTGATAATGTTAATGATAAAACGGTCACTCATTTTACTGGATGACGAAGGTTTAAAAGCAGGGTTTTTATTGACGGACAAATTGGGCAAATAAATATAATTGTCCTTATCGGGAGCCTCAATAAACCGAGAGCCTGTCGGCAAAAAAGAAGCATCTGCAAAAATGACTTCTAATTTCACCTCTTTTTCAAGTTTGTCGGGGTCAACTTTGAATGTAAAACTGCCTTCTGCGTCCAAGTTTTCAGGATTAACGCCTTTAAGACTAATCCCTACGGATGTTATCTCCTTGTTAGATGGAACTTGGGTGTTATTGACTAACAATTTGCCTTTGATAAAGACTTTTTTTGAAACGGGCGCAGGTTCGACTTTGGGCGGCGTTTCCGTTTTTGGACCAATAGCTATTTCAATTAAACCCAAAATAGAAACCTGTCCCGTTTGGGTTTTCCAAATGGGTAAGAGTAAAATGAGAATGGCGATAATGCCACCGATAATTAAGTTTTTATTGATACCTTTCATTGTTGTAGGATTTGGATTAATCGTATTATCGATAATAGTTATATTTGGTGAAGTTATTTCATTAGATGGTGACATTAGTTCTTTTTTCACTTTTGCATGGGTGAGCAAACCAAATTCTTTTTCAGAAAACACCTCTGCGAGCATCGGCTCAATGGGCATTTTTTTAAACCCATTGTGTTTGCAATCCACAAAATGGGCATCAGCATTGGTTGATTCAAGGCGTTCTTTCAAGGATTTATAAGGAAAAAAAGTGCGTTTAAAATTAGGTTGAATGGCTTTGCCTTGACAGACCGAACAATTGCAAGGAATCATTTCTTCGACCGCTAATTTTGAAAAGCGGTTCAAAATTTTGCTAATCTCGTTCATGACGATAGCCAATGTTTCTTTGCGCTCTGTGCCATAAATGCGGATATGGATTTCTTTGGTATAAGTTTCCTCAATTTCACACAAGGTATTGTGTTTTTTAAATTGCAAAACCACACCCCGTCGCCACACGCGATTGATGTCGGTGATGTGTTCGCTGAGGCTCACGGTGAGTTGTGGGAGAATGCCTTTGGGGATAAAATTTTCAAATTCGTAGTACAATTCCAAAAAGGGTAAACCTTTTACAGGTAGTTCGTAATCAGGTTTTTCAGGACTCAAATGGTAAGGGGTTAAGTATTCGCCCTTGTGCTCATGGATAGGAAAAGCCAAGCCAAAATGCCGCAACAGGTGCATCAATTGCCCTTTGATAGCGCGATAATCAGCTTCTTTCCAAATGCGGTCAATGTCCTTTTTATCGAAACGCCCTTTTTTATAATCGCGGACAATGGCATCATCAAGCAGCATATAGACCATATCGGTTGTCCAATTGGCATCTAAGAACAAGAAATTGCGCAAATTGTCATTGTCTTGAAAATGCAGATAAATACCAATATCGTGAAAATATTGGCTCATCACGAGTTGTTCTTGTTTACCAAAACGGGGGTCTTTTTCTTGAAAAGTTTGGCAAATCTGAAAAAAGCGGTCTTCGGTAATAAACGGTTGTTCTTTGTTTTTCTTTTTTTTATCCAATTCTGCGGCAATTTGTTGTCGGATTTCTGTCCAAAAACTCGGTAGCGGGTCGCCAATATGCGACAAAGAGAGCAAATACCGTTTAATATCCGCAATGAGTTTGTGATACGTTTTTTTATCTTCATCTGTTTGAATGGCTAAATTGAGGGGGTATTTATCCTTGATAAAATCGAAGAGACTTTTAAAACGCCCCCAATCGGGAATATCCCAATCTCTACCCGCCAATTTATTTAGTATGACCAATAAGGGGCTTTTATCACCCAATTTTTCAACTTGATAAAACCAATCATACCAATTGGTATCTTCTTTACTTTCAGCATCTACAATCATGTAAAGGGAACGGCGGCTTAAAAAAAACTGGTGGGTGGCGGTGTAAATTTCCTGTCCACCAAAATCCCATAGATTGACCCGAAAGCCGTTGCGTTCTGCTTTTTCTTGTAATCGCTTTTGTTGTTCGGGGGTTTTACCGACTAAAACGTGTTGAATGTCCGTTTTTGTAAGTTCAAAATCCCATTTATAGACATCAATGCCTTTGGTGGTTTCTTCAAATTTGGGCAGTGGGTTATTGATATTTTGAATTTTTAAAGTCAAAGACGTTTTCCCTGCCCGTGGTTTGCCGAGTATCAAGGCTTTGGCTTCAAAAAGATAATCCTCGCCTTGTTCGGCAAATTGCTCTAAATAATTTAAAACGGCTTCATCGCCCCGTTCTATGATTTCGGCAGGTGGGCTACTGAGGGGGTTCTTATTATAGCTAATTTCTACCCCTCGTTTTAAAAACGGTAAAAAGGGCAATAAATCGGTTAATTGATTGCCACTGATGTCCATTAAAGTCAGATTTGGATGGTTAAGTCCAAAAGATAAAGTACCTAATGGGTTGTTCTGCACATAGAGTTGTTCCAATCTGACACAGGAAGTTGGTATGTGTAGGGCGGTGAGTGCACAATTATTGAGGTATAAAATTTCGAGATTGGGCAGTGGTATTTTGAAAGACACCTGTTTCAGCTTGGCGTTTTCACCCAAATACAAATGCGTCACAGCCTTTGCCGAGTCGTCTAAAATAAGCTCTGTGACATCAGAGCCGATGAGCCGCAAGGCAGAAATGCCGTTACTGTTTTCGGCATAACAATTTTGCTTGCTGCGCTGTACTGCCTCAACAGAGGCGACAAGGGGGAGCGTTTGTTTGAGCTTGTCTAAAGTGGTTGTCATACGGTTTAGCGTGTTTGTTTTTTGTCATTCTGAGCACAGCGAAAGAATCTAAATGTAAAATCAAAATAGGTGAATTACTCAGATTCTTTCGCTGCGCTCAGAATGACAAAAAAAGTAAAGAAAAAAAAAGCAGCAGAACGTTCACACTTTTAGACTACTAATACTGCTGCTCGAATGGCGCAATAAGCACCACATTTTTGCCCCGATTACTCGGGGGCAGGACAATCATTTGTTCAGTGGCAGCCATCCGACTTCCTGTGAGCTGAAAGGGAAGATAAGACCAAACGAAAACCGATATTGTTGTTGCGGTTCGTCGGGTTCCCATTCGCCCGAATGGTATTTATCGTCCAAATATCGCATTTTTTTAATAAGCTACCCAATAAAACTATAATGTGTTGACAGAACCCACGAATTGACGGATTTTACGAATTTCACTAATTTATATGTTGACAATTATTTTAATATTTATTCTATGTTTTTTTTGTCATTCTGAGCGTAGCGAAAGAATCTGAATAAACCATACAGATTCTTTCGCTACGCTCAGAATGACAAAAAAAATTTCGACCCGCAAAGCGGGTATGATTGCCAAACTATATATTCGCTCCATTCCGTCGCTATGCGTTCTGTCGTCGTCCCTTCCCGAAGGCTTTCGGGACAGGCTCTCCTTCACCGCATAGCCACTCCATTGCGCTCAATTTTTTTTCTCTTTTGCTCACAGGAAGCCAAATGACAAGCCAACTAAACTGAAAGGGAAGATAAAACCAAACGAAAACCGAAATAGGCGTTGCGGTTCGCCGGGCGGTTGAAGAGGCGAAACGTAGGGCGGCAATTCTCCGCATCGAAGTCCCAGCCACCGCCACGTACAACACGATGAGTACCCTCGTTAGGACAGCACGGGTCTTTAACAGTGCCTTTTTTTAGACACTCTTGATAATACTGAGCGTCATACCAGTCGTGACACCATTCCCAAACATTGCCGTTCATATCGAATAAGCCGAGCGTGTTGTGAAATTTGAGCCCGACAGGCATAGTTTTGCCATTGCTGTTGTCTCGATACCAACCCAGTTCGGCGAGTATATGCCCCCCTGCGTAGGGGAAATCGTTGCGCCAGTTGCCCCCACCACGGGCGGCATATTCCCATTCGGCTTCGGTAGGCAGACGATAGTGCGTGCCTTGTGGCAGCGTGGGGTGTGCCAACTGATTGAGTTTGGGCAAAAACTGCTCGGTGATGTCCTGCCAAGATACTTGTTCGACGGGTCGTTTATCGTGTTTGAAACGAGCGGGGTTGTTATCCTCGCCCATCACGGCTTTCCAAACGGCTTGCGTGACGGGGTGTTCACCCATCCCAAAAGGACTGAGGACAACGGGGTGGATGGGCGAATCGGTATCGCTGCCCATATCAAAAGTGCCGCCTTCAATGGACATCATATTGAAGGAGACGGGGCTGTTGTCGAAGTGCTGCGTGTGGTTTTTCATCTGTTTGTTTTAGGTAGAAAAAGGCAACGGATAAAGTGGTGTAAAAATGGGAAAAAAATTGTATATTTTGGTAGGGAGTAGAGGTTTAATAAACGAATTTTTTTTTGAGTAAAAAAAAATCCGTTTATTAAACCTGCTGGCAAAAAGTCTTATTTTAAGGCGTTATTCAAAAAATAGCATACCCACTTTTAAAGGATTTTACGCAATAAAACGGGTATTTTATTTTTTGTATAACGCCTAAAAGCGTAAGAGAAAAATTATTGCGTGGTTCTTTCGATGCTTCTGATGTTTTTAGAATTATAGGTAGGGGAAATATCGTTTTGGGTATCAATCCGACATTAGATGAAAGCACGAAATATTTTTGTTTTAAGCGTTTTGATACGGCATTTAAAGAAGATTTTGAATTTTTCTTTGGCTTTCTTACGCCTTTTCGTAATTTTACCTTTGTGATTTAGAGATAAAAGGTCAAAAATTCAACTGCACTGAACAATACTATATGTACCAAAAGCGATGTGTTTTGAAGGTTTTGAAAGTGCAGAGGCTATTTTGAATGAACTAATGGCTGGGAAACAAAAACGACTCGGCAAAAAGGTCAAAAACTTTGATATAGAACGCTGGTTGGATATTGCCCGTTGGGTGGTTTATGAAGCCAATTATGCCAAATTTACACAGCATAAAATACTTATTGAAAAGGCGGATTATGATGATTATTTGGGCGAAGGGATGGATGGCAAAGGACAGAATATGTTGGGAAAAATCTTGATAGAAATTCGAGATGAAATTAAAGTAAATGGTTTAGACGGTGCATCTATTCGTTACGATAAAATTTTACAAAACCTCTTCCACCCACCCGTCTAATTCACGGTTTTGGACATTAAAATTGATGCCAATACCGATTTTAGTGCGGCTATCGGCGGCATAACCAAGAGCATATTTTTTAGTTTTGATTTGTTGCAAAGCGGTATCGCCATCGCTGTTAATTTTTTCCGTAGGAATCCCTTCGGAAAACTCTAAAAAGTAAATATGCGTGGGCGTTTGAACTATAGAATCGGCACGTCCGATGGTTGTATGGACTTCGCTTTGCACGTAAATACCCAAGTATTTGAACAAAATATAAATCAAACCATGATAAAAACCTTCGACTTGTTGCACCGTTTGGTGCGTATAAACATCGTAGGTTAAATTTCTAAACAAGGTCGTTAAAATCGTTTTCACTTTTTCCAAATCATTGTTCATAAAGGCGCGGTTCAAATCCCGAACAGTGATGCCACCGCCACTTCGCGGTTTGCCCATATTGCTGATAAGCAAACTATACATAGCCTCTTTGACCTCTTGATTCGGATAGGACAGCACCAGCTCACCGAATTGTTTTTTTTCTTTTATGGTCAAATAACCGCCTTGAAACATCAAAGAGGTGATTTCAAGATTATCCAAGCCGTATTCATTCAAAAAAGTTAAATTGACTTCAATATCGTCAACTTGATAGTAGTTTTGTTGCAGCATTTTCTCAATCAAAAACTTAGGTGTTCCTGTTTCGAACCAAAAACTTTGAAAATCTCGATTGAAAAAAAACAGCATAATATCGTAAGGATAGGCTGTACAAACTTATAAAAAAAGTTCCCCCTATATTTGTGTTGTGAAGACATCAAAAAATAAGGAGAACGCGTCCAAAGGACAAGGCAAA
>JAYUQN010000336.1:0-13969 GCA_043756725.1 Saprospiraceae bacterium | reverse complement strand
GTATTGTTGTATTGTTGGGTGAAACGCCAACAATACAACAATACAACAATACAACAATACAACAATACAACAATACAACAATACAACAATACAACAATACGACTATTCCAACTCAATACTTTTATGTTGCCCTTTTGCCCAATCATTGAAAGGGGCATTGATATAAATACGACCATTTTTTTCGTATTGCGCTGTAATATTATTTATATCCACATCGGGAGAAAGGGGAAGATTAACGAGGAAATAGGGCATTTGATCTGTATGCCCAAGTACATCGAGCATATAATAGACCATAAATCTTTTGTCTCTTATTTCAATATTAATATTATCTTGTTTCACGCCCGGGGCATGTATCGCTATTTTATAGCCTTCTTTGGATGTCCATGCCTTAATTGTTGCTTCTGCCATACCGCCATAAACGGTATTGTGAAAATCTATTTTAGCCAACAATTCTTTCGGAATTTCAATATGTGTATTCATTACAAAATGTGTTTAAAATTTATATGTATAGATACAATTTCAATACCGATTCGTTTATTCAGCCAATCTGTCATTTACTTTCAAGAAAAAGCTGACAAATTGACAAATACGTCATTGAATGTTGGCTCTTTTATACATTTTAATATTGTTTAAGTAATTATTAGGTGTTATACTGTCCGAAGGGACTCCTACGGAGAGGGGGGTGCATATATGGGTTTTATAAACCTTTTTTAAATTTCACCCCTTTAGTTGTACATAATACAAAGATGGACACTTATTTAAGCCCAAGTATTACACAACTTTTGGAAAGCTTTATATGATTCACATATTTTAATAAAAAAAATGTATAATAATGAAATTAAAATGTGGAAGCATTAAAATTGAAGCAATTAAAGGTGTTAAATTTTAATAATATTTTATAAATTCCTTATCTTATTCTCTTTTAAAAACAAAAATAATTCCTTCGCCAAATGACAGAGTGAAACGATCATCATTGGCTTTTCTTAAACGCACTTCTTCATTGTTTTTAGAAAGAAAAATAAAGGTATTGTTCACAATTTCTTTCAGCGTGTAGGTTTTATTATTAAAAGTTAAGATAGAGTTTTTACCTTGATTTTTAATGGAAATAGGCGTTTTAGACAGCAGATTGTCAGTGAAATACAGGGATTTTTCACCGACTAAAGTCAACGAATCTTTAAAATCCCAAGTCATGACATCAAGGGTTTTCTTTTCAGAAAAGACCCATTGCCCTTTCAAAAAATGCAATTGTTCAAATTCTTTACGCCCCCTCAGTATTTCTTGATGTTGATGGGTGAAAAACCAACTCAATGCGCTGATTAAAAGCAATAAAATAACGGCTCCCGCAATAGCGGGTATTTGCAAATGCAAAGGTCTGCGCACAGGGCGCTTTCTTTTGCGCACAGTCACAAGCCGCTTTTCGAGGCGCGTCCACGCTTCGGCAGGGGGTTGTTCCGTGAAATCTTCACTGCTTTCTCGGAAGTGGTCAAATATGTCTTTTTCGTTGTCCAAGATTCACTTTTTCAATTTCTTTACGTAATCTATCTTTTGCCAAAATCAACTGCGATTTTGATGTGTTGATACTAATGCTTAACATTTCAGCAATTTCAATATGTTTAAAACCTTCTATGACAAACAGGTTGAAAATGGTGCGATAGCCTGTGGGCAGTTTTTCAAGCAATTTCAGAATGTCTTGAGCTGCCAAATCGTGTTCTATACTGAGGGGGGTGCTAAACTCAATACCGTTCAAATCGGCAGCGTCGGCATCCACTGTCAGTAAGCGTTTTTTTCGTAAAAACATCAAGGCTTCGTTGATCATGATGCGGCGCACCCACCCTTCAAAACTGCCCGCAAACTGATAGGTGTGAATATTGTCAAAAACTTTAAACATGCCTTCTACCAACACGTCTTGCGCATCTTCACGAGAGGCGATGTAGCGGCGACAAACGCCAAACATCTTCGCAGCGAAGCGATCATACAGCAATTTTTGCGCTTTGGGGTCTTGCTGTTGGCAGCGTTGTATGATGTCGTTTTCCGTCAAGCGGGCTTTATTTTTTAGTTGTTAATCCTAATAAATTTAGATGCTATTCTGTTTTGCTTTGGTGTGTGAAGGTAGCATAGTTTTTATTAAAACCTTATACAAAAGTCCAATTACGTAGAAGGAGCCACGAATTTACGAATTTCACAATTTCACGAATTTAGATGTTGACGAATTTCATCAAATTTATTGTTGCTGTAATTTTTCGTGGGCAATTGTAGAGACGTTGCACTGCAACGTCTCTACGTGGTTCATTTTAACAAGGTTATTGAAAAAAACGCCCTATTGCGCACAAAAAATTACAGCAACAATTTATTTAAATTTTATTTTATTTCACAATTCTAAACCCTAAAAACTACAAACTAAACAGTTAAATGATTAATTTTGCGCCTTCTTCTAAACTCCTTAGCGTATAAATTGTTACCGACAGTAGTTTTCAAGTCTAAATTATAGTTTTTTTTAATAAAAGTTAAAATTGAAATATTCCTTGCTATGGCAATAATGATAACGGATGAGTGTATAAATTGTGGCGCCTGTGAGCCTGAATGCCCCAATAATGCCATCTACGAAGGTGGCGTTGAATGGGCAATCAGCGATGGCAATACCGTGAAAGGCAATTACAAATTGGACAGCATGGGCGGCATTACGGTTGAAGCTGATGCCAAAAACATGCCCGTTTCAGACGATTACTACTATATTGTGCCTGATAAATGTACCGAATGTGTCGGGTTTCATGAAGAACCGCAATGTGCAGCAGTTTGCCCTGTGGATTGCTGTGTGCCTGACCCTGAGCATGTGGAGTCGGAAGAATTGCTTTTGACGCGCAAGGCGCGTTTGCATTTGTAAATCATTATTTTTAATAATTATAACATACTTTGATTTAACTTTGTAATATTGTAAAAAAATAGCAAAACAATGCTCACCAATATAACGCTTGAAAATTTCAAGGCTTTTCAAAAATTGGATAACTTAAAAGTTAAACCCATAACAATTTTGTGTGGCACAAATAGTTGTGGCAAAAGCTCTATTTTGCAGAGTATTCTTTTGCTGAAACAGACTTTGGAAAGTAAGAAATCTAATCAAAATTTATTATTAAATGGACCCTTTGTAAAGTTAGGATACTTTCAAGACGTGATTTTTAGAAAGAAAATTGAAAAACACATGTCTTTTGACTTTGTTTTCAATACAAAACCAGAATTATATAATGTTAAGAATGGTAGAAGACCTCCTATTGAACTATTGCTTCGGGATTTGATAGGTGATAGAGGCTCTATGGTTAATAGGCATTCAGAACATATAATTGACTATAAAATATCATTAAAAGCAATTAATAATCAAGAGTTGGTAGAAAATGAATATTCAAAATCTTTGGGAGTTGCTGATATCTGTATAAAAATTTTTGAAAAAAATCAAGACAATGACAAATCAAAAATTGTAATTGCCATTACTAATATCAAAGAGGATGTGTACAAAGTTGAGTGGTCAAATCTGAAAAGTCGCTATAGCTCTCATAGAGATGGTGAAAATCTTAATGGGAGTATGAATATGAGAATGCAATTTGAAAATTTATTGCCAATTGCTTTCAGTCCAGAAAATCCGACCGAACAAAGAGAAAATCATTTTCAAAATATACGGCTTGTACTGCATAGGATGAATGATTTGTTACAAAGTTTTTTTTCAAATTATAGTTATGTAGGTCCACTAAGGCAAAGTCACAAAGATGGATTTGGATTCTATTTTGGAGATGATATTACAGACATAGGAAATTCAGGAGAAAATGCACCTTTTTTGTTTTTAAAAGAGAAAGATAATATTCTAAAAAACCATTTTTTTTACAATAAAAAAGACGATAGCTTTTTTAAAAAAGACGATATTTCTCTTGATAAAGCCTTTGATGAATGGTTTGCATTAATGGGTATTAAGGGATTTGGAGGTACAATAAGCAATAGAAATATCAACTTACACTTAAACGCAAGTAAATTTGATACAACCCGAATTGATATTAGCCAAGTAGGTTTTGGGGTTAGTCAAATGTTTCCAATTGTTTTAGAAGGTTTAAGAATGGAAAAAGGTAACACGCTTTTATTAGAACAACCAGAAATCCATCTACACCCCAATTTGCAAATGCAAATGGCAGACTATTTCATCAGTTTGGCTCTTTCAGGCAAGCGAGTCATGGCAGAGACACATAGCGACCATATAATAAATCGATTAGTACGCCGAATTGTAGAAGATGACAGCCAAAATCTAAAAGATTTGTTAGGCATTTATTTTATTAAACCGTCTGAAAACGGTTCTGTTTATGAGGAAATACATATTGATGAGACCAAAGGAATTACTAATTGGCCCGTTGATTTCTTTGACCAAACTGCTACTGAGCATCTCCGTATTATGCAAGCAGGTTTAAAAAAGCGTAAAAATATAAGAAACCATATTCAAGACTCATTATGAATGCAGTATTTGAACCTTCCTTACTTTTTATCTCTGATGCTGATTGGTTTGATGAAGAAAAACGGGATGCTTTCTTAGAGCATCTGCTTAATCATTTGGAACTTATTGATGACTATGATATTTGTAAAATTTGGTGGACGGATGAACTACAAACCATTTTGGTAGGCAATCCAAGTATGCACCCGTGGTTTGGTAGCGATTTAAGAAATCCCATTATCGTTGCCATTAGCCAAAGATTTTACAATCGAACGGAAAATCATCTCGAATTTAGCACTATATGTGAAATTACACCAAGTCTTATAATAACCTATACCAATCAAAATGCCAATGAGCATTTTTTGAAATTAGCCCATACTTTGATTGATTTTAAAGAACATTTTTACTTCTGTGCAGGTATTCAAAATCTTCTGATTGCCCCTAAACAATATACATTTCATTGTAATTGTCACGACAATCAACTTGAAACCATTTTACTTAATAATGCGAACGAATGGCTCCAATATGTTGATATTGTAGAACATTTTTTCCCAAAAACGATAGAAGAATTTGATGAAAAATTTGAAAAAGGGATGGATTTCATACGTAAAAAAGGTTTTAAAGCACAGCCATATCTGTTTGACTTTGAATTCACAAAAAACTTTAAAAAAGATATAATCCATAGAACAATTTATAGAGAAAACATTTTTAGAGCCATTGTGAAAAAACTTATTTCAACAAGTGCCGAATCCGCTAATTCTGATCTACATGATGAGTATATTACAAAAAATAAAATCAACGAATGGAGAATTAGAGTCACACAACGCCCTTCATCTACTCGTATTCATTACATTTTAACAGATGGAAATAGAGTAAAATTTTTAGCTTACTATGGTGAAGGGGAGCATGATGATGGAATATAATAATTTAAATTGTGGCAATTAGCGACCCCGTAAACCTATCTCAATCACTTCCACATTCTGTATTTTACCCTGTAAAATATCAAATCGCACAAGTGTTTTCATCTTGTGCCAACCTTCATTGCCACATGCACCGGGGTTGATATGGATTAAATTAAAATCTCTATCGGGCATAATTTTCAGAATATGTGAATGTCCGCAGATGAATAAATCGGGTGGATGGGTTTTTAAAACGTCTTTTATGCGAGCAGGATATTTGTTGGGATAGCCGCCGATATGCGTCATCCACACATCTACGCCCTCCGTTTGCCACCTCAAATTTTCGGGGAAGCGCGCTCTAAGTGCTTGATTATCAATGTTTCCGAAGACACCGCGCAAAGGTTTAAACTTTTCAAGCGCATCAGCGACCCCCTCAGTACCGAAGTCTCCTGCATGCCATATTTCATCGACATCTTTGAAATAGTCAAAAATTTTTTCATCTAAAACACTGTGTGTATCGGACAATAAACCTATTTTCATGAATTTCAGATTTTGAATGTATTTTTTAAACACAAACATGAGACATCCCGAATTTTCTAACAAATGACTAACACCGTCATTTATGGCGGTGGCGAGATGGCTAATCTCTTTTTAGGCTTTAGCCATTCATCTTTTGCTTAAAAAAGATAAGCGGCTAAAGCCTTTATAATATATAGCATAATGCCACCGCCATAAATGACGGTGTTAGTCATTTGTTAGAAAATTAGGGATGTCTCATATTTGTATTTAAAAATATTCTTTGAGTTTAAAAAATATTCTTTGGACTTTAAATTTTTTACATTTGCGCAAAATTAAACAATAAAGGAAGAACGAGATGCGGAAATTGAAATTAGAAGAATTGAATCGCTTATCAGTGGAAGATTTCAAGGAAACAGATAAAACGCCTGTGGCAATTGTGTTTGACGATGTGCGCTCGGCTCTGAATGTCGGTTCTGCTTTTCGTACTGCCGATGCTTGCGCTTGTTGTGAAATGGTTTTATGTGGTTTCACTGCCCAGCCGCCGCATCGAGAAATTTTGAAAACAGCTTTGGGTTCCACAGACAGCGTGGCTTGGCGACATTTCACCGAAACCAAAACGGCTTTAGAAACGTTGCGTAGAGAAGGATATATTTTGATAGCTGTAGAACAAGCAGAGAACAGTATTTTTTTACAAAATTTGGAAACTCAAATTTTTAGAGATAAAAAATATGCCTTAATTTTCGGTAATGAAGTGGAGGGCGTGAGTGAAGAAGCCATGCGTATGGCAGATTTTGTCGTTGAAATACCGCAATATGGCACTAAGCATTCCTTAAATATTGCCGTTTCGGTGGGTATTGTGGTTTGGGAATTTGTGAAATTTTTTAGAAAATGAAGCCACGAATTGACGAATGAAACGAATTTTATCCCAAAGGGATTCCTACGGAACAAATCTACGTGTTGACATGCCGATTTTAAAAATTAATTAATTCACTCAAAATCATTGCATTATAAATTTATATTTGTATATTTGTAGAATAAAATAAAAAATGTTATGAACATATAAATACCCTATAAGCCCATCAAGCCTTAAGATTACAAGCTGTCACCCATTTATTTTTCCAACCCGTTTAAAGCGCGCGCATACGATGTTATGCGTAAAGCTACTTTATGCTTTTTAGTATGCTTTTTCATATAAAAATACGCATTAATTCCGATTTAAAATTTTAAAAAACGTTAATCATGAACATAACAAAAATCTTAGGCGCAGCCTTCATCACGCTTTCCCTATTTGGGTGTAGTAAAAAATCTAATGCTTTCGTCCATTTTAAAATCAAATTTGACCCACTCCAAGAGCGGTTGACCAGCACGGGCTTGGGTTCTAATGTGGTGGCAGGTAGAGCAACCCAAACGCCTTCCATAAACAGTGTGGGTATCTCTTCTCTCGAAATTTCCCCCTCAGCAGCCACGCCTTTTGGTCAAGGCACAGTTGTTCTGACTACAGCAGAAACCCTCATTAATGGCACTAAAGCCATAGATTTTTCACAAATTACAACCGCAAAAGAAGGTGAAATTTTCGCCAGTATTCCCATCGAAAACATTGCCCCGGGCAAGTATGAATGGATACGCACGTCAGTTGCTTACCAAAATTTAGACATCCAATTTAATCTAATCAACGCCCCTTCCGCAGGCAATTTTCTTGACGAACGAGGTACATTGGCAACTTTTATGGGCTACAATAATTATTTGTCAAAACATAAAATATGGCGTAAGGAAGAAACCATTAACGATTATTGTAAACAAGGTTTTTGGTTATTTGAATCGAAATTGCAGACCGCTTATGCCGCTTACAACAGGGTGTATTCAGGTCAAACGGCTGGCAATTCCATTACTTTTGTCAATCCTTTAGCTCATTCTTCTCCTTACCCTAATGGTGCTTGTGCCGTTACTGGACGATTTGATACCCCCCTCAGTATTTCAGGCAATGAAAATGAAGACATAACAGTCGTTTTAACTTTTTCCATCAATAAAAGCATAGAATGGGAAGAAACCATCAACCGCAATGGCAAATGGGACATTAATATGCAATCCCGAAACGATGCCATCCTCATAGAACCCATTGTGGATATGGGGCTGCGCGGATTGAAAGCAGCGCATCAAACGAAATGAGTTATGAGTTATGAGTTATGAGTTATGAGTTATGAGTTATGAGTTATGAGTTTGGCATAACTCATAACTCATAACTCATAAAAATACTCAGATTTTTAGATTCAACTCCCTGAAAGTTTATACCTTTCGGGGCGTTTTTATTTTAGGTGTCAAGGCATGGTTGCCAGTATAAAAAATTTAAATCTTGAAAAAAAATATTCTGTTCGTTCTTATTTTCATCCTGTTGAGCAGTATCGGTTGCGACGATAATGTTTTTAAACAAGGGAAAAGATATTATGATGGCTTTTGCAGTAATTGTCATGGTGAAACGGGTGAAGGATTGCGGGGGCTGATACCGCCTTTAGCCAAATCAGATTATCTAAGTAAAAATCGTGCGGACTTGTCCTGTATTATCCGAAAAGGGCAAAAAGGAGCCATTATGGTGAATGGTGTGGGTTATGGACAACAAGAAATGCCCGCTATTGCAAAACTTACGGACTTTGAAATTACCAATATTCTGAACTATGTTGGCACCTCATGGGGCAATAGTGAAAAACTTTGGACAGTAGAAGAAGTGCGTGAAGGATTAAAGCAATGCCCATAATGTGTTAAATACAATTTTTATCATATCTTTGCGTTTCAATGTGGCATAATTTTATGTGCTAAAATAGGAAATGATGAATGATGAATGAGAAATGATGAATTTATAAATAATTGGTTATCAATTATTTGCAAATTTCGTATTTATCATTCATCATTTCTCATTTCTCATTCATCATTAGCAACTATCATTGAACATTGAATTCAAAACCGTTTTACCTACCGAACTAACAATTCATAATGAGAAATTTATCTACGCTGTGTGTTATATTCCTTGCTACTATCTCCCAATTGACCGCCCAAAAATTAGGCGATTTGTACGACATGACTTATGTACATGATGTGCGCTTGTCTTTCAATCAAGCCAATTGGTCAAATCAATTAGATTCGTTGCGCATCAACGGCAGTGAAGAAATGTTGATTGGAAAAGTGATGATAGATGGCACGACTTACGATAATGTGGGCATTGCTTACACTAAAAGCCCCACTTATATGACCGCAGGAAAACGCAACCCCTGGTCTATCAAATTGAATTACATTGATAAAAAGCAAAACCATCAAGGGTATAAAGCTTTCACCCTATCTCATGCTTTGCGCGACCCAAGCTTGGCACGTGAAGTATTGGGTTATGAAATAGCCCGCAAATATATAGCTGCTCCAAGAGCTAATTATACCAATTTGGCTATCAATAATGAAAATCGGGGTGTTCATGTCAGCATCGAAGCCATGAACGAAGAATTTTTACAAAAAAACTTTGGTAATACTGAGGGGTCTTTTTTTAGATGCGTACCCGACACCCGCTCCGAAATAAAAGGCGAATGTGAAAGGTCTTTTGGGGCGTTGAAACCCCAAAAAGAAGTACGCTGTTTGATGCTTAACTACGATAAAATGTCTAAAGAAGGATGGGACGATTTGATAGAATTAACCCGTACACTTAATGAAGACCCGCAAAATATCGGTAAAATTTTGAACCTTGACCGCACCTTATGGTTTTTAGCGTTCAATAATGTGGTTGCCAACCTAAATGGTTACAATGGTCAATACAGTGGCAATTATTATTTATATCGCGACAAAACAGGTCTTTTTAATTTCATACCTACCGAGTTAAACCTCATTTTCGGCAGTATGAAAGCCACTGGTGCTGGATCAGATTTGGATTTTGCAGGCATGGTTTCACTCGACCCCTTGCTGCATGTTCAAGATGCCAATAAACCATTGATTTCACAACTGCTTAAAAATCAAGACTTTAAGCGCATCTATTTTGCCCATATTCGCCAAATTTTGTCCGATTGGTTCGACAATGGTTTGTATCAACGCCGTGCAGAACAGTTGCAACGGCTGATTGTTTTACATTATGAACAAGATAAAACGCCACCCTACCCTATGGCAGATTTCAAACGCAGCTTGACAGAAACAGTCGGCAGCGTGACTAAAATACCGGGCATTGTGGAGCTGATGGCGCAACGCGCAAAATTTTTGAAAAAGTATCCCGATTTGTTGTCTTTGCCGCCCATCGTATCGGAAGTCACATTGTCAAATCGTAAAAAATATTCCAACCAAACGGTTTCAGAATTTAGGATAAAAGCCCGTGTAGACAAGTTCCCACGCCGTGTGCGTTTGTTTTATCGCACTTGTGGCTCCACTGAAAATTTTACAGAAATGGCAATGCTTGATGATGGAAAAAGCCACGATGCGGAAGCAGGCGATAAAATATTTGGCACCGTTATCAACCCACAAGGCAAATTTGATTGTATCGAATATTATATCATTGCTGAAAATGCAGGTGCCGCTTCGTTTTATCCTGTTAATTACATGACTGAAAAAAATAAAGCGACTTTGGCAGAGTTGAATAAGTAAAGATAGACATAAAAAAAAAAGCTGTTAAAGGAGGTCATACACTCTTTTAACAGCTTTTTTTTATGTCAAAATGCGATTATTAATTCTACTTTATCACTTTAAAACCCAAGAGGGTTTTTGATTTTGTTTTTATGAAAAATTTCTTGCTGTAATTTTTTGTGTGCACTCGGGCATTTTTCATAATAATCTTGTTAAAAGTAGAGACGTTGCAGTGCAACGTCTCTACAATTGCACACGAAAAATTATAGAAACAAAAATTTGGGGATGTTTCGTAAAAACACAATCTTCACTAAGGCATAAAAACACAAAAAGTCGAAAGCCCTCTATGACTTTCGACTGTTAGCTGATTCGGTTCTCACGACCGAATGAAGAGGGTGATAGCCTCTATTATTATAAGACAAATGTACAAACCTTATCTGAAAAAAGCAAGCTCAAAAGCTAATTTTAACTAACTAAAACACTGAATAAAGGGCATTTCAATGAAAAATATCTTTAAAATACAAAATTATGGGTATTGAAAAAAATGGGGTTGGTATGTTTTTAGTCTTAGAGTTTATAGCGTTTCAAAAATGAAACGCTTATTCTTTAACCATTAAACTAAATTTGATAAATGAAAACGCTTTCCTTATTATTCATGTCTCTTGTTGGCTCTGTCCTTATTTCATTAGGTGTTTTGAAAAATGACAAACCTAACACAACACCCGCCCACATTCAGAAAATGTCTCTCTTTATCCATAAAAAATGGAAAATGACAGATGAAACGACTTTCACAAATGGCAAAACGACGAACACTTTTAAAGATTACAAAACGTGCGTCAGTGATGATACTTTTACTTTCCTTCCCGATGGCAACCTTATTTTAGATGATAACAATTTGAGATGTGAAAATGCTCAATCTCAGACAAATCAAACCACAAGAGGTATTTGGGCTTTCAATATTCAAGATAAAAACAAGTTAGAAATTGCCGTTACCATGCAATTTACCGCTGAAATCATAACTGTTAATGACAATACTATGGTTTGGAAATATCAAAATCAAGTGGGTGATGTCGTGACACAAACTTTTGCAAAACAGTAAATCGTATTGTTGTATTGTTGTATTGTTGGCGTTAAACCCAACAATACAACAATTCAACAATTCAACAATTCAATTCTCTCTCGGCAAATCCATACGAATTCTAAAATCTTTGGGCAAATAATTGTTGATACGGTTTTTCATAACCTTCATCCATCCCAAATTCATACCTTCATATTGTGCCAATACCCAACCTTGTGGGACATTATCATCCAGCTCAATATTTTCCTTTTTCAAATAATGTAAAGACTCATTTTTAGTAAGAGATACCCCCTCAGTATTGGGGCTAATTTCGATGCTCAAAGCCAAATCATGAGAAGGAATAAAATCTTGTCCTTTAAATTCTCCGATTTCTAAACCTGTGCTTTTTCGTTTTAAAACCATGTCAATCAACGCTATATAGTTGAGATGTTTTTTTAAAACGATAAAAATCTGCCCATTGGGTTTTATGAAAAACTCAAATTTGTCGGGCTGTTTTAGCCAGTTTGAAACGATGTCAATCTGCTTTTTAGGCAATTTTGTGGCTGCAAAAGGTTTTGTTGCAACAGGCATTTCACGCTTCCCATCAGTCTCCGTTTTGCGTTTCAAAACACAACAGTAAAATCCCTCCCCTTCTGTTTTATGGGGATAAAATTGATAGCCATATTTTTTTTCTAAAATGCCCCAATCGGGTTTCAATGTCAACTTAACTTCTTGATAATCAAAGTTTTGTAAAAGCCATTCGACATTATAACCGTTTTCAAAATCATTATACGTACACGTAGAATAGAGCAAAATGCCATTGGGTTTCAGCAATTTTACAGCATTGGATAGGATGCGTTTTTGACGGGCGGCGCAAGTCTGCACATTTTCGGGCGACCACTCGGCAATAGCCCTTTCATCTTTTCTAAAAAGCCCTTCGCCACTGCACGGCGCATCTATCAAAACGACATCAAAAAAGCCGTTGAGTCCCGTGAAATCTTCTGAATCATGGTTGCTTACATATATATTGGTATAGCCCCATTTCACCACATTTTCTTTCAATACCTCCACACGGCTTTTAATCACTTCATTCGCCAACAACAGACTGTTTTCAGACACCACCGACGCCAACAAAGTTGTTTTACCACCCGGCGCAGCACAGAGGTCTAAAATTGTTATATCTTGTTGTAAATCAATGACTTGTGAAAGGGCTTCGGCAATAAACATGGAGCTGGCTTCTTGCACATAATACGCGCCTGCATGAAAAGCGGGATCGAGTGTGAAAACAGGTCTTTCATCGAGATAATACCCCCCCTCTCCGTAGGAGTCCCTTCGGACAGTATAAAACGGTATTTTTCTGTTTTTTTCAAAGTTTTCAACCTTAGAAAAATTTTTATACGGATTAAGCCTAATGGAGACAGGTGGTTTTTCTTCCAATGCTGCAAGGAAAGCCGTCATGTCATTGCCCAAATCAGTTTGGCGTTGCTGTAAAAATGAAGACGGTAACTGTTTCACTAAGGAATATTGATTTCTGAATTGGTTTTTAAAATGCAAATTTATGAAAATAAAGGGATGTTTCATTAACTACTTTTGTTGCCGTTTAAAAAGCATCATAATTGAAAATAATCCTTAATACCCGTCAAAACACTTTGAACAGCAAAAGACGCAATAATTAAACCCATGATTTTTGTGATTACAATAATGCCCGATTCGCCAATGCGTTCTTGAATTTTTCGAGCCGCTAAAAGGAAAAAACAGGTTACAAGAATAACACTGAGCACAATTAAGGTTGTATAAAATTGCTCCTTGATGGTGTACGTGTAATTATCAGTCGCCAACACAACCGCCATAATTGCCCCCGGCGAAGCTATGCCAGGCATGGCTACAGGAAAAATAGTGACATGGTGATAATCTTTGAGCAAGTATTTTTCCTCCTCTGCTTTGCCATGACCAAAAACCATTGTGAGGGCAAAAAGAAATAAAATGATGCCGCCTGCAATTTGGAAAGCAGGCAATGTAATGTGCATAGACTCCATAATCACTTGCCCAATAATGATAAAAAAGACCAACACGCCAGCGGCAATCAAACTGGATTTGATGGCAATTCTTTTTTTAATTTTATCATCAAAATGTTTGGTGGCTTCTAAAAAAATAGGAATAGCACCGATGGGGTCAATAACGGCAAAAAGAAAGAAAAAAGTTTTGAGTAGCTCTATCATAAGATTTAGGTTTTAATTTATTGCAAACTTACACTTTTTTTATTTAAGCGAGATTTTTCCGAAGGAATCCCTATGGGAAAATCTGTTCACAACTCAGGCGTTAAAAGCCGATTCGGGCGCAAGAATAAAAATGTTGCTGTAATTTTTTGTGTGTAATAGGGTATTTTGTTTCAATAACCTTGTTAAAATGAACCACGTAGAGACGTTGCACTGCAACGTCTCTACATTTGCA
>JAYUQN010000335.1:0-4831 GCA_043756725.1 Saprospiraceae bacterium | reverse complement strand
GGCTTGGAAAGGGTTTTGTACATTGGCTTGGCTTCGGCTTCGTTCAACATAAGCCTGTCGCTGACTACTCGTCAGCTACAGGCTTATTTTTTCTCCGCCGTTTTTTCTTTTTTCTTTTTTTTCTTCAACACGTAATTGTGCATTTTTTTCAACATCTAATTTTGTTTTTTTTGTCAAAGTCCAATTCAGCTACTCCTCAGTATTTTTTACTTTTTCATACTTTTTGTTTTGTCTATTAGGTGTCAAAATACTCAAAATCAAAACTGCCTCGTTGGAAACAAGGCAGTTTGTCATCATTTTTTAGTGTGAATTAATCTTTATTCATTTCTGTTACTTGTTTGTTACTGTATTTTTCTCTTTCCGCTTTGAGTGATACAAGCCAATCTACATACATCTTTTCGGGCATTGTACGATAGCCTAATTTATGTATTTTCTCATAAGTTGACCTCATTTCTTCCCACATTATTTTTCCATCAGCTTGCATTTTGAAAACGGCATACGTTATTCCTCTTTGTTTTACCAGTTTTTCAATTTGTTTTTTCTTTGTTTCTGCTTTCAAAAGCAAAGCGTTGATACAGTTTGGTATATACTCCATAGTCAAATCGCAACATTTGAGTATAAATGTTCCGTCATTGTCGGGGTACTTTTTTTCGTAACCTTTTGCAAGGTCAAGTACACAAAGAGCAACACACTTTTTATCGTCTAAAGCGTCCATATAAATACCGTTTTGTATCGCTTCGAGAGTGATATAACCCGAAGCCATTAACCACGCATCTATTGGAAAGGAAGCACTTGTAAGTTCCGTATTGTACATGCCCGCCTTTTCAGAACGATGCTTGATGTAAATGTGATTGGGGGCAAGTGCTAACCAACACGGTACTCCTAACTCTTCGCAAAGGATTTTGTATAGATATGGCATTGAATGACAATTACCTTTTTTCGTTTCTAATAGTTTGGTGACAAACATATTTTCCCATTTTTTTTCTCCAAAAATGTCATCAAAATCATAGCGGTAGGGTTTATGTATGTATTTTTCCTCTGTGAAATAGATAGTAGTCGTATCTGTCATAGAAACGAAAACCGAAGAAAACTTTTTCACATTCGCACTATCTTTTCCTTTGTAAGTTAGATTATCGAATTTTTCATGAAATAAACATAAGCCTTTTAGAAAGTCAACATCTTTTTGAAATTTATTATAGTCAATCTTGCCATCAAGAAATGTGTTTTCAGTTTCAAAAACTGCCTTCTTAAAATTGGCAGAATTTGATTTGAGCATATCATTTAACTTATTGAAAGTTACATCAAATTGATATTGTGAATATGCTGAAATTGCAAGATTTAAAATCAAATTGATTATAATTGCTATTTTTTTCATTGTTTATTTTGTTGTTTTATTATTTGAAGGTGGTGGCGGTGGTGGCGGAAGCAAGGTATTACTATCTTTTCCAAAAATGACTTTAGGAGACTGATTTGTATAATCAATTTTTTTAATAATATTACCTAATGTATCAAAATATTCCCATATACCAGTCATTTTGCCCTCTTTTAGTCTGCCAAAATGAGATAGTTCATTATACGAATAAATTTCTAACATATGACCATCTAAAAAATTATTTTTAGCACAACTACATGAAATTTTTTTATACTTTCCTAACGGAGAAGTTATAAAAATACCACTCATTGTATCATTATCAAAAGTATTCAAAAATATAACACTCGTATCACCGTATGTTAACCACATACCAACCTTTTTATCAGCGATTTTTGAACCTATAATTACTTTTATTCCATTGAAAAGTGTTTTTGTTTCTAAATTAGGTGTTTCATTTTTGGTGTTTAAATGAAAAACCTCATAGTTTTTTATTAAGCCTTTTTCATCATAAATTAACCATAAGCCTTCTTTATTATCATTTATTTTTGCCCCTAATGGATAAAAAACATCATTAATATTTGTAAAAAATAATGACTTATTTGAAAGCAAATTATCAGATATACATTTATATTCAATAACAGAATTTTCGTGTAGAAACTCCCATATCCCTTCTTTCTTTCCATCAATAAATAGCCCTTTACTTTTCGTTGGGTTATCGAAAAGTAGAACATCAGTATTAGATTTCTCTTTTTTCAAGTTACCTATACAACTAAAAAAGCTAAATAAGATAAAAAAAATAATACTATTTTTTATGGTCTTGAACATCTTGTTTATATTTATTGATGTAATAATTCGTATTTTGAATTTTATCTCGCTGCTCTGAAAATGTTTTATACTTTGTAACACTATCTCCCGAAAGATTTTTATGGTCACCTGCTCCATCTACAACTTTCTTAACAGCTTCTATATAGGCTTTAGTCCCTGGTTTTAGACCAGATGCTTCAATTTGTTTCATTTTTGCATTTGCAGCATCACCATGAACAAAGGCTTCATGCCCAAGCACATTTGTTGCTGCATCAGCATTTTTATTTGATGCTACTTGCATTACCATAGTTACGCCTTTAGACAAATCTGTTTTGTCATCTGCATTAGCTAAGGTTTTGTTATAATTTTCTTTTCCTTCATATACTTGTGTAGCACCTTCCGCAACCCCATAACTACTTGCCGAAGCACTCCAATCAAATGTACTGACTACCAATAAATCTTTTGACCTACTACCATCTGCTTCAAATTTAATATCAAAAGGTTTACTACCGTCTCCGAAATCAAATTTCAAAGTTTCTCCTTTCTTTGCAAATTGTGATACAAAATTCCAACCTTCTTTTGTTTGCATAAATTGGTAAAGTGCTTTTTGATGTTCATTATTCAAATTAACGGGTTTAACATCTTGTCCATCTGGATCTATATACCTTACTGGATTATTCAAAGTATAATTATAAGGCGACCACTGCAAATACTTCTCTGCCAAAGGGTCGGGTGACAACCACCGGCTAACTAACTCGGGTTCAAGATTATACTCTGCGTACATCGTATCTCTTGTTAGGAATTGGACAATCTCGCCTGTTACTGTGTTAAACATAGCCGAACCAATAGGCGTAAGCGTATCGTTTGGGAAATGCTCTTGAAATCTACCATTACTTACGGTAAGCATTTTTCCTTTGGGCATAGGTACACCAAGACTTTCATAGGGATTTTGGGCAATTGTTACCCCCCTCAGTATGAGGGTCAAAAAAGCGATAAATAGGAATGTTTTTTTCATAACGTCAAAATTTTTAAAGTTTAATAAACGGGATATTAAGGTCTTATAATTTGTATCGGTTGCTTTCCTTTTTCTTTGTCAAATGACCTTAGCCATTCTTTATAGCGTTCTTCGGGCATTTGTTCATACCCTGTTTGGTCAATAGATTTATAAATCTCGTACATTTCTTGCAAAACTTGGTTTGCTTTTGGGTAAAGGTGCATCTGATTTTTAGGAGGGCGATTTAGTTGTAACCAAACATTTCTAAATCGAATTGTTGCCCAATCTGATTTCATTTGCATAGCAAAAACATTGTTTGGGTGGTGTTTTAAAGTCGTTTCAGCGCATAAATGCACATATCTATCAAAGCCAAATTTCTTAGTATAACCCTTGCCCAATTCATTTAAAGTACCCGCAATTAGTTCTTTTTCGCTTAAAGTGTCCATATAAAGGTCATTTTTCAAGGCTTCGGACTTAATAAAACCCGAACTCAAAATCCATGAACTGGCTGAATAATGTCCGTTGGTTAATTCCAAATTAAACCACGTATTTTTATCGTCTTGCAATTTTATATAAGTATGTGAAGGCGAGTAGGATAACCACGCTTTTACGTCTAATTCTTCGGCTAAAATCAAGTACAATAAAGGCATTGAACGGCATTGACCTTTGCGAGTTCTCATTAATTTGGTCACAAACATTTTGGTATAATCCTCATTACCGCCAATATCTTCAAAATCATATTCGTAGGGTAAGTGTGTAAAAGTTACTTTTCCTTTATCATCTTTCAATCTCAATGTATCGGACATAAAACGGTGTAACATCCACTTTTTAGCCAAATCATTATCAATAGAATGTCCTTCTTGCTGTATCGCTGTTTTGATAATATCAACCATTGCTGCAATATCGCTGCAAAAATATTCATAGTGCATAACGCCACCATACCAAGCATTTTCCGCTTCAAAAACGGCTTTTTTCAAACTCAAATCTTGTTTGCCTTCAAGCATATCATTAATATTATCGTATGCATTTAGAAATCGTTGAGCTTCGGGTAAAGTGGTTCTATCGGGTAATTCATATTGAATTTCTCTTTGTACCATTTCTCTTGTTGCTTCATCTATCAAGGCTTGATTTCGTTGATGCTGTTGATTATATTGCATCATATCCCCTTGAATTATAGCATTGTTTTGCTGTTGAACACGCTGACGTTGCTCATTCACCATACCTTCTAAAGTTGGTACTTGTGGCATGGGTACAGTTGGTGTCGGTAGTTGAGGATTTGGTAAACCTGCGGAGGGAGCGGGTCTATATTGAGCAACTGAATTTTGTAAAAGTCCTGTAATCAATAAGATACAGACTGAGTGTTTTTTTAATATTTTCATAGAATTTAAGTTTGGCGAAAAACACTTCAATTTGCAATGTTTTTTATTGTTATGCAAGTTTTTTTTGATTTATATTTACTTTTTTTATATTTTTTATTTTCTTCCTTTTGCTAAATTAGAGAACGGGGCTTTTTTTTAATGGCAGGGAACGGTTGCACTCCTGCATACCCGCCGCGTTGGGCTTTTGTGTGTTGGCTTTTGCGGCGGGTTGGCGGCAGTGCGGTGTTGAACAAAGCCTACCAGCAACCCCAAAACAATTAACCCCCAATACTGTAAAAGTAG
>JAYUQN010000334.1:0-4836 GCA_043756725.1 Saprospiraceae bacterium | reverse complement strand
ATAAAATTTGATTGAGTTTTGATTTTTTTGTAAAAAAATCAAAACTCAATCAAATTTTATCAAAAAACTTACCCTAAATCTTTGCTTAACTAAAGTGCCAAAGTAGAAGTAGTTATCGAAACTTAATTCACCTTATACGTCAATCCTTCCTTATCCAAAGCGGCAACAAATACATTATCCACATTTACCTTTCTTTCAGGTGAAAAAAGATTGAGCGTTTGTCTATTCACGCTGTCAATAAAATTCACTTTTAGTTTGTGCTTGCCTTTATGGTTTTTACAAAGTAGTTCGAGGTTGGAAATCAACCCCTCCGTAATTTGCTCAATCGGTATCTGAATCGTGATACTTTCTGTCAAATCCTCGCTCAAACCGCCTAAAAAACGAATATCTTTAATATTAAGTTCATATTCCTCACTGTTGAAACGGGTGCGCATTTCACCTTCAATAAAAACCGATGAACCTGGCTGCAAAATGGGTGAAAAACGCGCATAATTCTCTTTAAACAAACGAAACTCGTGAGAGCCTGTATAATCTTGAATGGTGAAAAAGCCCCATTGATTGCCATTTTGAGCAATCCGTTGCGTGGCGGATGAAACAAAAGCAGCAAGTTTTACTTTTTGATTGCGGACATCGGGCAGTCGGTCAAGGGTAACGTTGCCAAAAGCCATTTCCATTTTGAAATCATCTAAAGGATGTCCACTGAGATAAATGCCGACACAATCCCGCTCATAATTGAGTTTTTGTATCAAATTCCATTCCTCTGCTCTTGGTACTGAGGGGGGTTCCATCATCGAATCGCTTGAGGACTCACCGAATAAAGAAGTGCTGGCATTGGCTTTTTGTGATTGAAAACCTGCCCCATATTTCAACAAATGTTCAATGAATGAATCGTATTTGTCGGAAGGTGTAAAAAATGTCGCACGGGTATAACCGAAGCCATCAAAAGCCCCAGCTTGTGCTAAAGATTCTAAAACTTTTTTATTAACAGTTCTTAAATTTAAGCGGCGTATAAAATCAAAAATGTCTTTGAATTTACCGCCCTTTTTGCGCTCTTCAATCAAACTTTCAACCGCTGCTTCGCCTACACCTTTAATAGCTGACAAAGCAAAACGAATATCCCCTTTATCATTCACCGCAAAACGCACATCGCTTTCATTGACATCTGGACCCTTCACAGGAACGCCCATATTGCGACATTCTTCCATGAAAAACGTGATTTTATCAATGTTTGACATGTTGTTTGTCAAAACGGCTGCCATATATTCACCTGTGTAATGTGCTTTCAAATAAGCTGTTTGATAGGCAACTAAAGCGTAGCATGTGGAATGTGATTTGTTGAAAGCGTAAGAAGCAAAGGCTTCCCAGTCTGTCCAAACTTTTTCACAAACGGATAAAGAATGTCCATTTTTTTCACACCCTGCCATAAATTGCGCTTTCATTTTGTTCAAAACCGCAATCTGCTTTTTACCCATAGCCTTTCGTAAAACATCCGCATCACCCTTAGAAAAATTAGCTAATTTTTGCGATAAAAGCATAATTTGTTCCTGATAAACGCAAATTCCGTAAGTATCATTCAAAAATTCCTCCATCGCAGGAAGGTCATAAACAACTTTTTCTCGCCCCCATTTCCGATTGATAAAGTTGGGGATATACGCAATAGGACCTGGACGATACAAGGCATTCATAGCAATTAACTCATCAAAAAGGTCGGGTTTTAGTTCTTTTAGATACTTCTGCATACCCGCACTTTCAAACTGAAATGTCGCATTTGTATCGCCTCGTTGATAGAGTTCATACGTTTTTTTATCGTCTAAAGGAATATTATCAATATCAATCGTTACGTTATGATTTTGTTTTATCAAAATCAAAGCATCTCGAATAATGGTAAGCGTTTTCAGCCCTAAAAAGTCCATTTTGATAACGCCCGAATCTTCAATCACATTTCCTTCAAATTGGGTAAGTAATAAGTCTGAATCTTTGGCTGTGGCAACGGGGATAATTTCAGTCAAATCTTTTGGCGCAATAATAATACCCGCCGCATGAACGCCCGTACCCCGAACCGAACCTTCCAAAACCAATGCTTCTTTCAATACTTTTGAGCGGGGGTCGGTTGTATCTGCTAATATTTCACGCAATTGCTTAGCGTTTTCAATATCTTCTGAAGCCAATCCTTCTTTATCTGCCAAACTACCATCGCCAGTTAAAGCCGCATTTATCAAACGATTGAGCTTGATACCGGGTTTGTCAGACACCAATTTGGCTAAGCCATTGGCATCATTCAAAGGCAAATCCATCACACGCGCTACGTCTTTTATAGACATTTTTGCCGCCATTGTACCATACGTTACAATTTGAGCCACTTGCTTCCGACCATATTTTTCAACCACATAATCAATTACTTTTTGACGCCCTTCATCATCAAAATCTGTATCAATATCGGGCATGGATTTACGGTCAGGGTTCAAAAATCTTTCAAAAAGGAGCTTGTATTTTATGGGGTCAATATTGGTGATGCCGATGCAATAGGCTACGGCAGAACCAGCTGCGGAGTTATGAACTAAAAAGCTGGAAGTCAAATAGTTATGATTATTTTCGACCTCAATATCATATACTTTTTCTATATTTTCGAGTCCTGAAATAGCCCTAATTTTCAATAAAAGCCCCCCCTCAGTACGCCGATAAACATAGATGTCTTCTGCTTGTTTTGTGCCAATACGTTCGTCTTTTGGAATAGACACCATGTAAGCAAGAGTTCGATTTTTAAACATTTCACGGCTGTCTCCAATACGCTTATCAGTGGCTAAACTTGCGGGAATACCAACTTTCCAACAAATAAAGCGCACTTGGTCGGCAAGCATGCGAGAGACCGTCGTGAACCTAATTTTGTTGGCTGACTCATGTCCATCTGCTGCTAAATAACCTTTCAAAAAGCTTAAAATTTCCATTTCTGAGCCGTTTATAACGCGGTCAGGAACATGTTTTGAATGGGCTTCAGCTTCATATCTGTTAAATAATTTTTTAAATAATAAATATAAATGCTTATTTTTAACATGAATTTGAATGGTCTTTCCATATAGTCTTTCCGACATTTCAAAGCCACTATGAGTCATTTTATTTTTGAAAAAAGCAATTAATGCAATATCTTTTAAATTAAAAACAAAGCTAATTTCTGGGCGATATGCTTTTCTAAACCAACCATCCCCTGCAAAAATTCCCATAATTTTAAACCAATCTTCATCCAATTCAAGAAATCGAGCTATTTGTTTTGTTTTTTGAATTTTCTTAGCAGAAATATTTAGAACATCATGATAAACGAAGTTTTCATCATGTCGCAAATCTAAATCATTGCTAAATTGAGCAAAATCAATTTTATGTCCTCTCTCTGGTTTAATTTGGGGCAAGTCAGGATTTAGCGTATTTTTAACGACAGAAAGGTTTTTAGGAACTATATTATATGACCGTGGTGTATCTAAAATAGGAGGCAATTTAGGTGTTGGCACAAAAACCCAATCACCTACTTTCAATTCAGAGGCTGGCAACCATGTCAAATTACCTGTTGGGTCAAGCATTTTTCGTGATTTTTTCGTGATTTCTGCCCAATTTTCATACCCTTTAGGTCGCCCCAATTTTTCAGCTAAAACTTTATGGTCTTTTGTCAAAGTAATGCCTGTTTCCTCACCATAATATGTTTTTATATTCAAAAGTGGTTCTTCAACAACATATTCAAACCGATTTATCACAGGATGTAAGCTACCGTCTTCTGTCCAAACGGAATCACCAATTTCTACATTTGCTAAATCTTTTGTTTCGCCATTTGACATAATTACTTTCGCATCGCCTGTTAAACATCCCCGCCCAGGACCCACAAACACGCCTAAATCTCTACCCGCCTTTATAAAATCCGCCACAATTAAAAAATAACCCGCAAAGCCCATTGTTTTTATAGTGAAAAGCTCAAAATTTATGCGTTCTTCCACTTCGGGCGTCAGGTCTTTATATCTTTCTTTTGCCCCTTTATAGGTAAGGTCGTAGAGATAATCATCTTGGTCTTTAAAACTATCGGGAATGACAAAATTGGGCAACATGATGTCTTGTTTCAATTTCAAATGCTCTACTTTGCCCACAATTTCATTGGTATTATCAATGGCTTCAGGCACGTCTTTGAACAAATGTGTCATTTCCGCTGTGGTTTTAAAATAAAACTCATCATTTGGAAAAGCGAAACGAGCGTTCTTTTTATTCGCATCATCGTCCATGCTCACATCATCCATCTTAGGCGTGGACTGTTTTTCACCCGTATTGATGCAGAGTAAAATATCGTGGGCATTTGCATCATTTTTGTCCACGTAGTGTGAATCATTAGAAGCAATGACTTTCACATTATACTCCTTAGCAAACCGCAACAAAACCTCATTGACTAAAATTTGCTCTTTCAAATTATGGCGTTGCAGCTCGACATAATAATCTTCTTGAAAAATATTAAGCCACCATTCAAATTCCTTACGCCCAGCCGCTTCGCCATGTTTTAAAATAGCTTGCGGCACACTTGCACCCAAACAGCAAGTGGTAGCAATCAATCCTTTGTGATATTGCAGCACCAACGCCTTATCTATACGCGGATATTTGGAGTACATGCCTTCTATATAGCCTGTGGAACACATTTTAGAGAGGTTGCGATACCCCTCAGTATTTTTAGCTAAAAACAGTTGATGATAACGTTTATCTTTTTTATCTTTTGTAAAAGTTTTTTCAAAACGATTTTCAACAAGGTAAAACTCACAACCTACTATCGGTTTCACGCCATCAAACTTGCCTGCTTCTGCCACAAATTGAAAA
>JAYUQN010000333.1:0-4841 GCA_043756725.1 Saprospiraceae bacterium | reverse complement strand
GTCGCCAAACTCAAGAAGTCCTCGTAAATCCTAATATTATTATCGAAATTTTATCACAAGGCACTCGCGAATATGATCTGGTTGAAAAATTTGCCAATTATCGTAAAATTGAAACATTAGAACAAATCATTTTCGTTGAACAATATTGGACAGAAGTTTCTTCTTATACCCGTCTGCCAAACGGCACTTGGTCTTATACCAATTTGACAAAATCAACCGATGAATTAGATATTGCAAATAGTAAAATTTTATTAGCAGATATTTATAACAAAGTTGATTTTGAAAATATCAATTAATACTGTTTTTGGATTCAAATACTGAGGGGTCTGCTTTTTTGAAATAAAAACCATAACTTTGTTAAAAAATAACAACATGGCATCAGCAGTCGCAGAAATTCAACCTATTTTAGAGATCAAGAAAAAACTAAATCGCCCTTTGATACCGCTTACGCTTGCAAAGCGTGAAGAGAAAGGTGCTATCTTGTGTGTCCCTGCATCCGTTGAGGAATATATCGAATATTTGCATAAATGCGATTACAAAATTCAATATAGCCGTGGCTGTATCTGGTCATTTATTGAAATTGATGAAAAAACCAAAACTATTATGGGAGAAGCTGCACCTATTCATGAACAATTAGTCAATCGCTTGGCTAGAATATTCGGCAATTTTTTTGACGAAAGTAATAGTGACTATAAATCTTTCGGTAGCAATATCAAAGTTTACATTCAAAGAACAAACGGTTATTATAACCCTGATATGGCTATTACTAAAGGTGAACCGCTATTTATCAAGCATAAGGCTGGTAAAAAATCGGCTACTTCGCTTGTCAATCCTTATATTATTGTAGAAGTTTTGTCAAAAAGCACTGAAGGTTTTGATAAAATTAATAAGTTAGCTGATTATCAAAAGATAGAAAGTCTTGAACAAATTATCTTTATTGAACCCAATTTTACGTGGGTTTCTACTTTCATTCGTCAAGCCAATAATAAATGGTTGAATATTATTTTTGAGAACCTTTCAGACGAATTACCCGTAGCGGATAAAGGCACAATTGAAATCAACGCATTTTATAAAAATCTTATTCGTCTTGATGTTTCAAAATTAGAAACGCGCTAACCGCACTTTCACAGCATTCGCATGCGCTTGCAATTGTTCCGCTTCTGCCATCATCACCACCGTTGAACCTATATTTTTCAACCCTTCTTTAGTAAGCTTCTGAAAAGTGATTTTTTTCACAAAACTATCCAATGAAACGCCTGAATAGGCTTTCGCATAACCATTTGTTGGCAAGACATGATTTGTCCCAGATGCATAATCCCCTACCGATTCGGGCGAATAATTGCCTATGAAAACCGACCCCGCATTCACGACTTTTTCTGCCATCGCTTCTGCATTTTTAACAGATAAAATCAAATGCTCGGGTGCATAAAAGTTTGAAATTTGCATCGCTTCTGCATCATTTTTAATAACAATTGTCACACTGTGTGTTAACGCTTCTCTTGAAATATCCGCTCTTGGCAACGTAATCAATTGATTTTCAATCTCTTGTAAAACGTTCTTTACGATTAATTCACTGTAAGCCACAAGAACAACTTGGCTATCGATGCCATGTTCCGCTTGCGACAACAAATCGGCGGCAACAAAAACAGCGTCTGCCGTTTCATCCGCAATCACCATAACCTCGCTCGGTCCCGCAGGCATGTCAATAGCGACCCCCTCAGTATTTATGAGCTGTTTAGCGGCTGTAACATATTGATTGCCCGGTCCAAATATTTTATACACTTGTGGCACACTCTCCGTGCCATAAGCCATTGCGCCTATCGCTTGAACCCCACCGAGCTTGAAAATCTTAGTAATACCTACCGTTTTAGCAGCAAATAAAATAGCAGGATGAATCGCCCCGCCGGTCGGAGGACTGCATAAAATAACCTCCGCACAACCCGCCAATTTTGCAGGAACGCCCAGCATCAAAACTGTTGAAAACAAAGGAGCTGTACCGCCGGGAATATATAAACCGACGCGCTCGATGCCCACATTTTTACGCCAACATTTTACACCGCCCATCGTTTCAACAACTTCAACCTTCCCTATTTGCTTTTTATGAAACTTTTCAATATTTTTTTTAGCGGTTAAAATCGCTTTTTTAAGCGCTGTATCTAATTGATTTTCAGCCTCTTGCATTTCTGAATCAGAAACTAAAAAATCAGTCAAATCCACTTTGTCAAATTTTGAAACATAGTGCCTAACCGCTTTGTCACCATTAGCTTTTATATCTGTTAAAATGTTTTTGACAGAATCGAATAGCATGGTTGTGTCCATCGATGGGCGTTGGAGGACGGTTTTATAGTCTTTTGGGTTTAGATTTATATATATTTTCATGTAAAGGTAGTTGCGAATTTATTCGCAACTTTTTATACTGTTGCGAATAAATTCGCAACTACAGGTCAAACAATCATTTTTTCAATAGGCACAACCAAAATACCTTGTGCGCCATTCGCTTTCAAATCATCAATCACATCCCAAAAAGTATCTTCATTTAAGACAGAATGAATGGCAGACCACCCCTCAGTATTTAAGGGTACAATCGTTGGGCTTTTCATGCCAGGCAATACGCTGCATATAGCTGCAATAGATTCGTTTGGGGCATTAAGAACAACATATTTATTGCTTTTCGCAGTCATAACGGCATTAAGACGGAACAAAATTTTATCTAAAATGGCTTGCCCTTCTTTACCCAATTTGCGGTTAGCAATCATCACCGCCTCAGATTTTAAAATCACTTCTACTTCTTTCAAACCATTGCTTAAAAGCGTACTGCCTGACGAGACCAAATCGCAAATAGCATCTGCCAAACCAATAGCAGGCGCAATTTCAACCGAGCCACTTATGACGTGAACATCGGAGACGACGCCGTTTTGGCTCAAATATTGGTTCAAAATATTAGGATAAGATGTCGCAATTTTTTTATCCATAAAATATTCAATACCCGTATAATGTGCATTTTTAGGAATAGCTAACGAGAGCCGACAGCGTCCAAAATCCAAACGTTTCACAATATCCACTTTTGCGCCCGTTTCAGCCACAACGTTTTCACCAACAAAACCTAAATCGGCTGTACCATCTTCCACATATTGTGGAATATCATCATCTCTCAAATAGAGAATATCAACGGGGAAATTGGAAGCAGGCACTATCAAAGCCCCTTTCCCGTTAGTGGCATTGATACCACATTCTTTGAAAAGCGCGAGCGATGTTTCACTCAACCGACCCGATTTTTGAATAGCAATTCTTAATCTTTTTTGCATGGTTTATTATATTTTGTAGTTCCCCGTATCGCGGACTTTAGTCCGTGGTATTGCGGGCTGAAGTCCGCGATACGATTTCCGTAAAACGCAAACAGGCTTACCGTAGGACAATCCCGGTAAGCCTGTTTAAAATTCTGAAAAATATAATTTTCAAAACAGCATCACCTATCGCCCAAAGGGAGAGACAAAATGTGATGGTGATGAATTTGAAAATTAGACATTGATATATTGTTGTGTGTTGTATTGTTGTATTGTTTTTCATCTTAGCACAAAACAATTTAACAATACAACAATTTAGCAATTTATTAAAAAAAGAGTGCCTGAATAAATCAGGCACTTGCTTAGAGAAAAGTGAGTGGTGAAAGAGGGAATCGAACCCCCGACACAAGGATTTTCAGTCCTTTGCTCTACCGACTGAGCTACTTCACCGCAGTCTTTTTCAAAATTAGCTTTTACCAGCTCCTCTTTTTCTCTAAAGCGGTGCAAAGGTAATCTTGTTTTTAAATAAAGCAAATACTTTTTAATATTATTTTTATCTTGCGTAAAATTTCTAAAAAGATGAAACTAAAACCGTGGCAAGTTCTTGCTATTCCCTTGATAATTATAGCTGCCCTATTTTTATACATAGCGCATGCGAAAGATGAAAAATTTGCCCTTTGGGCTATTGTCCCGTTCGTATTAGCAGCGGCGGCTTGGGTCATGGGACCTCAAATAAATTGGTGGTGGTATAAACGCAATCCTCCTCAATTACACCCTGTTCTTCAACGCATTATAGATGATTATTTTTTATTCTACAAAAATTTATCACCCGATTTGAAAAAACGATTTCGGGATAGATTAGCCCTCTTTATGCTCGGCAATGAGTTTATTCGCCCGCCGCGTCCCGATGAAGGCGATGAACGCCCGCCCTTGCCAGAAGACATTAAAGCAGCCGTTGCCGCTTGTGCCGTGCAAGTCAATTTTGGAAAAGAAAATTTTTTGACGAGCAAGTTTGAAAATATTGTGGTTTATCCGCATCCGTTTCCATCTCCGCAGTTTGAAGCGTTTCACACGGCTGAAATTTACGAACCCGATGGCGTTGTCCTTTTTTCAGCCGAACAATTAATGACAGGTTTTAACAGCCCGCAACAGTTTTTCAGCATTGGTCTTTACGAATATGCCCGTATTTTCAAAATTTTACACCCCTCAGTATCTTACCCTATTTTGGAAGAAAATATTTGGGAATCGCTTGAAAAAATAAGTGGGATGAAACGTCTTGTCATTGAAAGCATTATTGGCTTACCCCATGCAGAGGTATTTGGTGTAGCTGCGCATCATTTTTTCACTTTTGGCGACCGTTTTCTAATCGTTTTACCAGATGTGTACCAGTTATTATCTAATATTTTTAATCAAAACCCTGCGGATTTGGGGAATCCTGTTTTGAAATATTGAAGTATGTAATAAAGATTAGCAGAGATTTAGGGTAAGTTTTTTGAGAAATTTTGATTGGGTTTTAATTTTTTTTTCAAAAAAAATTAAAACCCAATCAAAATTTCT
>JAYUQN010000332.1:0-14028 GCA_043756725.1 Saprospiraceae bacterium | reverse complement strand
TTATCACCCGTTCTGTTATAGGTATTATTACTTGTTCTGTTGTTCCCATTATTGCCTAAGTTGCCGCCTGTAGCCGTATTGTAACCGCCTGTGCTGGTGACACCGCCTCTTGGAGCGTTAGGGTTAGGACCTGTTCTGTTGCCACTCGTACCCGTGTTATTGCCACCTGTTCTGTTACCACTGTTAGAGTTGGGTGTGCCTGTACCTGTGCCCGTGCCTGTTGTTGGCACTTTTTTGCGTCTGCGTTTGCGCTTGCGAGCGGCTTCACTTTCTGCATTACTGGTACCTGCTGCGCCTTGTACTTTGGGTGCATTCGGGTCACCACCAGTTACTGCCCCTGTACCAGCAGCAGGTGCTGGGCGATTGCCTCTATTTCTGTTTCTATCTCTGTCTCTCTCGCGTCGGCTTTTATTTCTATCACCGCCTCCGCCGCCAGTACCTTTATCTTTTTCAATGAATTTGTCAATATCAATTTTCCCTTTGATTTTCAAACCTCTCAATTGTGGTGCTTCTGCACGAACGAGGTCTGTATCGTTTGGTATGTCCAAATCAACGCCGTCGGCAACAGGTGGTGGTGGTGGAAGTGGCGCTTTAGGTATGACAACGGGTGGTGCTTTCTCCCGATGTCTATCTTGGGGGCGGTCTCTTCTTAGAAAATCCTTGTGCGATTGATTATTATCCCTTTGTCTAAAAGGTTGACTATTATCTCTTTGATTATTGTCTCTTTGGGTATTGTCTCGTTGGCTGTTATCTCGTTGGGTATTGTCCCTTTGATTGTTATCTCTTTGATTATTGTCCCTTTGATTATTGTCCCTTTGATTGTTATCTCTTTGATTATTATCACGTTGTCTTACAGGTTGATTATTTTCAGCTTGTTTGACAGGTTGATTGTTCTCAACTTGTTTGACAGGTTCAGCAGGTTTATTATCAGCAGGAGGCTTTTGCGGCTGAGGGGGTGGTGGCGGCGTTGTCTCCTTTTTAGGAGGATTCAAGTCAATCTTTCCAAGTACTTTAGGTGAATTAAACTTAGGACGCTCAATAAAATCAGGCAAAGGAGTTTTTTCTTCGGTCTTTTGCTCCGTTTTAGGCTGTTCCTTAGGTGGAAAAAGATTAATTGATTTGCGCTCAAGCGTAGGTGCGGGCGTAGTAGATACGTGTTGTGGAGGTGCACTCGTTACCACAGTAGATACTGAGGGGGTGATTTTTTTCTCAACTGGACGTGTACCAATGACAATGAGGTCGGCTTTTGCTTTTTCTGCTTTAGAGTCAGAAAATTTCCGCGTAAGCGTATCGTACATATTGTCCGAAATCTTAGCGATAGGTTTGTTTTCGACATCAAACCCTTTTTCGAGGAGGTACTCCACAACGGTTCCCATCCCTACGTTCAGTTCTTTTGCTACCTTAATTAACTGTCTTTCCATTAAAAGTTTTTATACAAAAAATAATCCTGCGCGCTCGGTAGGCAAAAGAGCTGCTCAATGATGTTGTGTTACACTATCATGTTACCATTGTCCCCGATTTTGAAAGGTTAAGTAAAACATATCATCGCTATTTTTGCCTGTTTCGGAAAAATTTTTCCTTAATTTATCTTTTATAAGACTTAATTTTAAATTTTAAGTCACGCTTATATCTCATAAAACAGTATACGTTCTAAAAGATGTGCAAAGTTACGATTTTCTTTCTACCATTGTAGATTATTTTTTAAAATGCCTTTATTTTTTATTAAAATATGTGTTCTATTGCTAAATTGTTCTGAATTTGAAACTTCAATAGCCCACTTTTCCTATTTTTATGAAAAGTGGAAAGCGCACTGTTTTTCTTTCCTGCTCATCCCAATGAGCACTTATGTCAAGCATCAAATCTTCTATCGGATTATACCCTTCTTTTTTAATAAAGTTTTGAATCGCCGACCATGTATTCAAATAACCTTCCAATTCGTGCCGTTGCCATTTGAAAACCATATTATACTGAGGGGGGGTAATTTCTATAAAAGGGAATGGTAGAGTTTTATATTCTTCATCTATATAATGACGTTCGAAATCCCAATAAGAACCGACCGTATTGACATAAAAATCCCACATGATAGCATCAATCTCATTGTCTATATCAAATCTCAAAGTGCCATAGCCCCATATTGCCACAGTCGCTTGGAGTTTTGCCACTCGTTTCACTTCATTATAAAAAGCTTCAAATTCAAACCAATGCACTGCTTGAGCAACGGTTATCAAATCAAACGAATGGTCATCAAAAGGCGTTTTTTCAGCAGGGCATATTGAATAAAACACGTTATCTGCTTTCACCGCATTGTCAAGTTGTTTTTGGCTGATGTCGGTGGCATAAACGGTTTCAAAATATTGGGCTAATACTTTTGCGGCTTGACCATTTCCTGTGGCACAATCCCATGCCTTGCTACGATTATCGGTGTTTTGTAATATAAAATCATACAAATCCGCTGGATAATCGGGACGAAATTTCGCATAAATCTTGGCTTGCTTTGAAAAATTATCTTTCATTTTAGGACTTTTTTCATAATTTGCCCCAAAAATAAGAGATTTTTCAATGAAACTATACGACCAAATACAAGAAGCTGTAGAATTTATCCGTGAATTCACAGATTTTATACCTCAATATGGCATCATCCTCGGCACGGGCTTAGGCAATTTAACGGATGATTTGCTGATTGCTTGTGAAATTGAATATAAAGATATTCCTCATTTCCCTGTTTCCACCGTGCAAAGCCATAAGGGAAAACTCATCTTTGGTTATCTTGAAGGGCAGCCTGTGGTGGTGATGGCGGGGCGTTTTCACTATTACGAAGGCTATTCGATGCAGCAAGTCACGTTTCCAATTCGGGTTTTAAAATTTTTAGGTATTGAAACTATTGTCATTACCAACGTTTCAGGCAGCACCAATGCTAATATGGAAGCAGGCGATATTGTTTTAGTGAATGACCATATCAATCTACAATCTGAAAATCCGTTGCGGGGTGAAAACGATGAAAGGCTTGGTGTGCGTTTCCCAGACATGAAAAATACTTACGATAAAATATTGATAGACAGGGCTTTACATATAGCTCGGCAATACGATATTCGCATTCATACGGGCGTCTATTTTTCATGGCAAGGTCCCAATTTAGAAACGCCTGCCGAATACCGTTTCATAAACATCATTGGGGCAGATTTGGTCGGCATGTCCACGGTTCCAGAGGTCATAGTCGCCAAACATTCCGATTTACGGATTATAGCAATTTCCATCGTCTCCAATAAATGTTTTCCAATTGAAGAGATAAAAGAAACGACTGTCGAAGATGTGATAGCGGTTGCCAAAACAGCAGAGCCTAAAATGCGTTTGATTATAAAGGAGTTGTTGAGATTAAATCTGTTTTCTAATTTCAAGCTACAACCGGATATTTAAAAGTAGAAATCAAATTGACCCGTTTCCCCGTCGCTTGTGAGCGACGCGCTGCTTCAATGATTTCAAGAACGTGCAAAGCATGTTCAGCGGCAATAAGGGGTTCTTTCAAAGTGACCATGCTTTCAGAAATGACCGATGCGCCTTGTTCCCAAACGTAAGTGCCTCCATCTTTCACATATCTTTCCCCTTTTGGATTGTCGTGTGTCGCTAAATCAACACCAAACGGAGCCCAATCGTAACCCACAAGGCTCATAGTGCCATGTGTTCCCCAAATGCTTATAGTCGGGCGTTCTTGCCCATGACCTTCATGCCCATAAGGGTCAAAATAATTGAAACCGCATTGTACATGCGACAAAACACCCTTGCCATGATCCATTATCACCATCGCATTATCTTCTGCCACAACAGGGATTTCACCTTTATTATCCACCTTTCGGATAGGCGTGACTACGCTTGTCATAGCCGTTACCGCTTTAGCGGGACCCAACAAACCTGTCAAAGTTGCCAAATTGTAAACACCCAAATCGGGCAAACTACCACCGCCTTTTTCATAAAAAAAAGCAGACCAAGTGGGTCCTAAATGCCCATAATGCGCATGTGCGGAAGATACTTTTCCCAATTTCCCGCCATTAATGGCTTGTGCCATGAAAGCAAATTGAGGACTATTGACAACAGCAGGTGCGCCCCAAATCCGGAGCTTTTTGCTTTTTGCGAGGTTGAGCAATGCCACACCTTCTTTGTAGGTATTTGCCATTGGTTTTTCACTCCACACGTTTTTTCCTGCGTTCAAAGCAATTTTATTCAACCGTCCATGCTCTTGCATATCGGTTGTGTTGATAAGCAAATCGAAAGGGGCACCTGCCATCATAAGGTCAATATGTGGATAATGGTTGGCTATTTTAAACTTTTCTGCTTGTTTATGCGCCCGCTCAGGTATAATATCGCAGACACTGACTAACTCTACATACGGGCATTTTGACAAATGTGGCAAATACATATTGGATACGCTACCACAGCCAATTAGCCCTATTCGGACTTTTCGCTCGGCTTCTCCCAAATTGGGAAAACCATAAGGCGCGATCATAGCAGCAACGCCAAGCATACCAAAACGGTTAATAAATTCTTTACGATTCATAGTAGTTAATAATTTGAATTTTTAAAAGAAACAGTTCAAAAGTAGGATATTCTTTTGAAAAAATATAAAAATTTATACCCCTCAGTATTTTCAAAAAAAAACGCCTTGTCCAAATTAAAAGACAAGGCGTTTGATATGTTTTATAAAACAAAAGTGAAATTATCGAGCAAACGAAACGGCTCGTTTCTCCCGAATCACCGTCACTTTTATCTGACCCGGATATTGCATCGTGTCTTGTATTTTCTGTGAAATCATGAATGACAAATCATCGGCAAACTCATCAGTTACTTTATCGCTTTCAACGATAACGCGCAATTCGCGACCTGCTTGCATGGCATACGCTTTCTGAACGCCGTCGTGTGCCAAAGCCAATTCTTCCAATTCGTTGATACGTTTCAAATAACTTTCAAGAATTTCACGTCTTGCACCCGGGCGCGCACCAGAGATGGCATCACAAGCTTGTACTATCGGTGAAATAATGGCGGTCATTTCAACTTCATCGTGGTGAGCACCTACGGCATTCACGACGGCAGGGTGTTCGTTGTATTTTTCACACAATTTCATACCCAAAAGGGCGTGTGACAATTCCGTTTCTTCATCTGGCACTTTGCCAATATCGTGGAGCAAACCTGCGCGTTTTGCGAGCTTGATTTGCTTTTGTGTCATACCCAATTCCGCAGCCATCAAACCGCAAAGGTTGGCGGTTTCGATAGAGTGTTTCAATAGGTTTTGACCATAAGACGAACGGTAGCGCATGCGTCCAACCATACGCACAAGGTCGGATGATAGACCGTGAATATCAAGGTCAATAACGGTGCGCTCGCCGATTTCAACAATTTGCTCTTCCAATTGCTTTTTGGTTTTGGCAACCACTTCTTCAATACGGGCAGGGTGGATACGTCCGTCTGTTACCAATTTTTTCAAAGCCAAACGGGCTATTTCACGGCGAACAGGGTCGAAAGATGAAATAACAATGGCTTCGGGTGTATCATCGACGATGATTTCAGCACCTGTTGCCGCTTCTAAAGCACGGATATTACGCCCTTCCCGTCCGATGATTTGTCCTTTCAGTTCGTCGCTATCAATATTGAAAACAGAGACTGTATTTTCAATAGCAAACTCTGCACTCATGCGCTGAATGGCTTGAATGACGATTTTTTTAGCTTCTTTATTCGCATTGGTTTGGGCAACTGCAATGGCTTCTTTCATGATAATCATGGATTCATTTTCAGCTTTACCCCGCACAGCGTCTAGTAATTGGTCTTTCGCTTCTTGCTCGCTTAAAAGAGAAAGGCGTTCTAATTCTTTGATTCTCAATTCGTTAGCCGCATCCAATTCTTCTTTTCGTTTGCTGACAATAATCAACTGCTTACTGAGGTTTTCACGGATACTTTCCGTTTCAGCGATGCGCTGCTCGACATCAGATTGTTGCTTTTTAAGGTCTTCAAGATTTTTTAAATGGGTTTGAAGTTGATTTTTAAATTCTGTTTCTTTACCCACCAAACCGACTTCACGGTCTTTCATATCCAGAAGGTGTTTGGCTTTTTGAGAATCGAAATCACTTTTCAAATTGTTAAATTTCTCGCGCGCCTCTTGAATTTTCTGATTTTTAATTTGCTCATTTTTCAACTCTGCCTTATCAATCAGATTTTCCGCCTTGTTTTCCGCTTCGCTGACGGTACGTTTAGCGGTAATTTTGGCTTCCTGTACGGTCAGGTCGGCTGTTTTGTTTGCATCGTCTATCTTCGATTGGGCAGATTTTGCAGTGAATTGTTTGATTAAAAAATAACCAATAACACCGCCACCCAAAAGCCCCAGAATCAAACCTACTATTGTATTCATTTCTATAACGGATGATTTTATGTTTGAGAATGATTGTTTTGAATAAAAATACGTGTATATTTAGAAAAAAAGTGTTTTATACTGAGGGGGGTGTTTAATTAGGCATTAGGCATTAAAAATTAGGAATAGCTTGCTAAGGCAACGAAAATTCCTGATTTTTCAATACATAAACCTCTGAAAAGGAATAACCCCAACAGACAAGAAGTTGAAACATGAAAAAAGGGTAATGCTGACAAGTATATTAAAAATTAAGTTAAGCATTAAAAATCAATAAGTTAAAATTTAATTCCTAATTCCTAATTAATTATTTGCCAAAGCATTGGAGAGCAGGGCATCAATTTGAGAAAGCTGATCGGATAGTTGCCTATCAATGTTCGGTGCTGGGGTAGATGTGGCTTGTGCTTTATGTGCATCCACCGCATACGTCAAAAGCACCATCGACAGATGGTCTTGACGGTCTTTACGCGGATAGGTGTTTTGAAAAAGCGTAATCTTATCGTTCACCTCTTTGACAATGCGGCGGATAATGGGTTCGTCACCTTCCTTAATTTTCAAAGGATAAGGGCGACCCCCTATTAAAACGGTAATATTTGTCGTTCCGTCCATTGTCCTCATTGATTTTGCAACCAGTCAATACATTTATCAATTTCCAGAATGTATTGGTCTATCTCTTTTTTTAAATGATGATTGCGCTCATGCCCCCCAGTTCTTTCTCCCTCTTGCGTATGTAATTGTTTTTTAAGGTAACTGATTTCACTGTCTCTCAAAAGCAAATCAGTCTGCAAAGTACGATTTTGTTCTATTAATTCCCGATTTTTTTCTAAAAGCAGCACGCGCTCACGTTGAAGTTGCGTTAATTGAGCGATTAAAACTCGTGCTTTTTGTTCGATATTACTAATTGTTTCGGAAATCATTGCCACGCTATTTTCTACTTTTCGATTGAATATTGTTGAGAATTGCTTAGTTTTTAAAACGCCAAAGCCTAAAACAAAGCACTACCAACTATCAAAAACGTTTACTCGCTTAATTTTGTTACTCAACAATCGTGGGAACGCTGCAAATATATGCAAATAATATTTTGAGAGCAGGTAAATTTTAGAATTTTATACAAATAAGTGCAATTTAGGTATAAAAAAGGCTTTAATACTATCTGAAATAAAAAATTTAAAATATAGCCATTATTAAGGTATGAATCTATAATTTTGCATTTTATACGAGCAACAGCACCCATTAGCTTTGAATCCCTTGATTTTGTCAAACAAAAGATGTCACCCTTATCAAAATTTACACATACTTTTATTACAACATGCCTAAAATTTTACTCATTATTATTTTTGCTGCTCTTGGTTTAGCATCGTGTAGCAAAAAAACATTTCCACCTATCCCGACCTCAACGCCAGAAGTAATGGTGCGACCCCTCAGTAAAATGAAGTTGCGAGACACTTTTCCTTACTCTTGGCTTGGATTGTGGGAAGGTGACCTCGAAATTTACAACGCCAAAGGCTTGTCTCAAAAATTACCCATGCAGTTGGATTTGGCTGAAACAGATACATCAGGCGTTTTTAGATGGAACATTATTTATGGTACCGACCGTGAAAAAGGCTTACGCCCTTATCTTTTGCGGACACTCGATGCGTCAAAAGGCTTGTATCAAAATGATGAAGTCAATACCATTAAAATAGAAGCTTATTATTTGGGAGGCAGATTGTTTTCCACTTTCAGTGTGCAAGGCAACCTTTTGACTTCAATTCAAGAAAAAAAAGGGGACGATATGTTTTGGGAAATCATTTTTGGTAAAGATACGCCTGTTAGCACTACGGGCAATCAAGTTGTGAAAGGTGATACCATCCCTGCGGTGAAAACAATGCCCGTTTTAATCCATCAAAGAGCCGTTTTAAAAAGGAAAACACAGCCATGATAACCGAAGATTTTCAAAAAATAGCCGCCTCGCTGCCCCTCGACCCGGGCATCTACAAATTCATTGACCCCAAAGGTCATATCTTGTACGTTGGGAAAGCTAAAAATTTGAAAAGCCGTTTGTCAAGCTATTTTGGAGAGCGTAAGGATAGGCATTTGAAAACAAAAGCATTGGTGCGCCAAGCTCATCATATTGATTTCACCATCGTTTTCTCAGAACAAGACGCCTTGTTGCTCGAATGTCAATTGATAAAACAGCACCAACCGCGCTATAATGTGATGCTAAAAGATGGTAAAACCTATCCTTATATCTGCATCAAAAACGAGCGATTTCCGCGTGTTTTCATTACAAGAAATATTATTAAAGATGGCTCTACCTATTTTGGACCCTATACATCCTTAAATCGGGTTTATACCATCATGGATTTGATAAAACAACTTTTCCCACTCCGCACCTGTGCTTATGCTTTGACCGAAGAAGTTGTTGAGAAAGGTAAAGTAAAAGTCTGCCTTGAATATCATATTAAAAACTGTATGGGTCCCTGTGCAGGATTTGAAAGTGAAGAAAAGTATAATGAAAAAATCGTTCAAATTCGCAATATACTGAGGGGGCAGTTTAGTGCTGTGAAAAGCCATTTGAAAAAAGAAATGGCGCAATATGCTGAAAATTTAGAGTTTGAAAAAGCACAACTTATTAAAGAAAAACTTACTGCTTTTGAAGATTATCAAGGCAAATCCACGATTGTCAATGCCAATATTTCAAATATAGATGTTTTCAGTATTGCCACTGACGAAACGATGGCGTATGTCAGCTACCTCAAAGTGATGAATGGGGCTATTATCCACACCTATATTTTAGAATTGACTAAAAACATGGAAGAAGATGAAGACTCGATGCTCACTTTTGCCATTCCTTATTTGCGTGAAAAATTTAACAGTGAAAACAGTAAAGAGATTGTAACGCCTTTCCAAGTGAAATTAGAAGACCCCTCAGTATTGGTGACCATTCCAAAGATTGGCGATAAAAAGAAGCTCTTGGAGTTGGCTGAAAAAAACGCCCAGTTTTATGTCCTTCAAAAACGCAAACAAGAAGCCTTAAAAGCAGGTAAGCAAACTTCTTCTGAACGCATTTTGATTACTTTGAAAAAAGATTTGAATATGGAAGCCTTGCCAGTGCATATTGAGTGTTTTGACAACTCCAATTTGCAAGGCACAAACCCCGTTTCAAGTTGCGTGGTATTCAGAAATGCCAAACCCGCTAAACGAGATTACCGTCATTTCAACGTGAAAACTGTGGAAGGACCTAACGATTTTGCGACGATGGAAGAAGTCGTAATGCGTCGTTACAAACGCATGCTGGCAGAAGGCAATAGTCTCCCGCAACTTATCATCATTGACGGGGGCAAAGGGCAACTCTCTGCCGCCATGAAAAGCCTCAACGCTTTGGGAATTGCCGACCAAGTAACGGTAGTAGGCATTGCCAAACAATTAGAGGAAATATTTTTCCCCAACGACCCCCTACCTTTATATATAGATAAAAAATCGGAATCCCTCAAACTCATTCAACAAGCCCGCAATGAAGCACACCGCTTTGGTATCACATTTCACCGCAACCAACGGTCAAAAAATTTCATTACAACCGAACTGACAGGTATAGAAGGCATCGGTGAAAAAATTTCAGAAAAACTCCTGACGCATTTTGGGTCAGTCGTGAAAATAAAAGAAGCGACTGCTGAAGAATTAAATGAAATTATTGGAAAAGCGGCAACTGAGAAGGTGATAACTTACTTTTTGAAAAACACTTTGCCAATAGCGTGAAATTGATTCGATGATTTGAAATCATCGTATCAATAAGCTCAAAATACTGAGGGGGCATTTTCACTATTTAAACCCAATAGTTGGAATAAAATATTTTGTTTGTTTATCGTTTGAAAATGAAAAAAAAACTTAAATTTGCAAATCACTAAGAGCAAAAGTAAAAGAATATGAAGTATGAGACAGAAATAGAAATGGAGATTTCTTCGGTTGCTGAAAAACAATATGAATTTTGGCAAACTGAAGACAACAGTGAAACGCAAAAGCGTTTTTCTGTTGTTTCTTTATTTTCAGGATGTGGCGGTTTCGATTTAGGATTTAGTGGCGGTTTTAAGTTTAGACATTTAAATTTTCCCGCTAATGATTATAAAATCGTTTTTTCTAATGATATAGATGCAGCGGCTACAAAAGTATACAATTCTAATTTGAAATATTTTAAACACCGTATTACCTTAGACGATGTAAAAAATATTGTCGAAAAAGAGATTCCAGACTTTGATATTTTGTTGGCGGGTTTTCCTTGCCAACCCTTTTCAAATGCAGGGCAACGGAAAGGTATCAACGATGAGCGAGGCACTCTCTTTCAAGAATGTGAACGTATATTAAAGATAGGTTTGAGTAGAAAGAAAAAACCTTTGGCTTTTATTTTTGAAAATGTACGTGGTATTATGTCTTCAAAAATGGAGGATGGTACAACTGTACCAGATGAAATAGTCAAATTGACAGAAAAATTAGGCTTCAAAACGAAATATAAACTTATAAAAACAAGCAACTATGGTGTGCCTTCTGACAGATATAGATTGTTAATTATTGGTGTGCGTCACGATTTAGGGGAATTTGATTTTGATACGCTTGATGCAGTGGTTAAAAAATATAATCTGCCTAATGCACATAACGCACCTTATGAATTGTGTTTGGGGTCTGTTTTGTCTGATATCCCAGAAAATACTTTTCAAAAAGAAGATTATTGGAAATATTCCCCAAGTGGGCAATATATGGTAGATAAAATAGGCACTTGTTTAGATGGTAAAGATGCCTTAAAAGAGTTTGAAATGAAAACGCCATTAGCTCAAATATCGGAAACGATAACGAAAGGAAAATCGTGGAAAAATATGGACCCAGAGGATATGTCCGAGCGATTTCGTAAAATTTGGGACAATCCACAAAAATACCGTGCGCCAAATTTTTATAGACGCTTTGCTTTGGGTGAAATAAATGGTACGATAACCGCTTCTGCGCAACCTGAAAATTGTGGTATTACACACCCTTTTGAAAATCGCCGCTTTACAATTCGGGAAATCGCTCGAATTCAATCATTTCCAGATGATTTCACTTTTCCTTATACGACTATTGCTAACGCCTACAAAGTAATTGGCAATGCTGTTCCGCCTGTTATGAGTTGGGTTTTAGCACGTGCTTTGCAAGAGTTTTTGACAGAAAGATTAACCAACAATGATTGATTACCAAAAAGCGTATTTAATAGGTCTTTTGATAGGCGGTGGCACTATTTCGGACAAAACATTCATCATAAACCTACCTTATGACAAATGGGGAATGGATGCTCACAATATGAACGCCATAGCTGTTGATATTTTGACTAAAATCAGTGATAGATTCAAACAATGCTACAACGTACCCGTCACCTACGAAATCGGCAATAAACGGTGGACTATCAAACCTTTTGGTGATTTTGATTTATCGTCATTAAAAGAAGATTTGAAATTATTAGGGCTTCCACAAACAGGTGAGTTAATCAATACTGTTGATTTGGCAATTGTCAAAAATGAGCTGAAAGGCATTTCTGTTGAAAATCTACTTTCTGGTATATTTGATACCCGTGCAAGTTTGGCAAAGTCACATCGCCGATTTGCAAATGAAGCACCTGTCGTTTCCATTGAAATTCCTGGAAGTTCAAAAAACTTTAAGTTCGTTGTTCAACTTTGTTCATGGCTTACACAGCAAGGCTCTGTAACCGACCAGATATTATACAATCACCCATGCCAACATTCTCCTTCTGACCCCGATTATAAAGGTTGGAAAAAAGGTTTCAAAATTCGTTTCTTGGTAAAATCGTTTTTAGCAAAACATTCTTTTGCGATGCAAGCAAAGTCGTTTGATATAGCAACACTCGAAAAGTATCAGTCTAAAAGCGAACAATTGCCTTGTATTCAACGAAAAATCAAACATGTAAGCCCTGTTTCTATACATTCAGATATAAATTCCAAAGACCTGCCCAAAGAAGTAAGAAATGCACTTTTCTTCCATTATCACCATATTTGTGCAGCTATGGGTTGCCCTTATGCGCCAACAGAAAGCGTAAAAGAAATCATTGGAAAATATCAAGACCTTGTCACGGTATTTCCTCGATTAGCAAAAGGGCATGAGGCTGAAATGAAAACTCGATATTTGACTATTCAGAAAGAATATTTTCCACAATATGAATTGGATTCTATTTATTTCACGGTTGAAAATATCATTCAACAAGAAGTCTTTAAGCCTTATACGGATTTAGAGCAAGGGTTGGCTTTTTTATTTTCCACTGAATTAAATGGAAAGAGACATATCGGTTCTAAAGATATTATTTTGAAAGATAATTTACACGGTGAGATAGAAGTTATTTATCCGAAAGATATAGAATATGCTCCTATTTTAGCAATAAACCCTGAAAATAAAAGAGCTGTCATTATATCAACCGTCAATAGTAAATTTAATCGTGATATTGTGAAAAGTAAGCTCGTTGTAGAAGATTTCAAAGTAAAAATTATGTGATGATAGAAATTGATTTTTATCCAGAAGTATGTGGGAAATTTAAAATTTATTTACTTTCCTTTCTTCCGATTGAAACGGAAATAGCTTTTTTTTATAATAAAACATTGCCTAAAATGATTAGTGACATAGAGGCGCAGCTAAAAACAGAAACGCTATTATCCCATAAATACATGCCTTCTTTAAAACTAGATATTTTATTTGGCGTAAAAATTCCCTACAATGACGTAAAATTCATACTTTTTGAAGCAAAGTACCTCAACCAACTCTCATTAGCTGACTTTTCTCAATTAGTAGGCTATTTACAAGTTGCCAAAGAAATAAAAATTGGTCTTTTACTTTTAGTCAAAAAAGGAAGTGCTAAAAATAAATTGTCAAACGACTTTTCTGATATTTTAATGATGAAAAACCTGCCAATGGCGTGGCAATTAGTGCTTAATGAGTCCTTAAAAGAAGAAAAACACAACTTCTATACGGGTATTTGTTGCTATATTCCAAACAATGGCATCGAGTGGATAGATTCAAAAGATGTAAAAGGGATTAGTAGTTTCAAAGCATTAGCCGATTTATTAGAGCAATAAAAACAATCTTAATACCTATTTTTGCGTTCTAATTTTTAAATTATTCATTTCAATTCCAGCATTTTGAAAAAAATTATACTCAACATTGTAAAATTCTCTGTGTTTTTGGGCATTGGTATCGCCATTATGACATGGTTTTACACGATGCAAAATACGGCTTTTCAAGAGCAACTGCGTTTGGAAGGCAAGCAACCTTATCCGCTTATAGATAAACTGATACAAGATTTTCGCTCAGTCAATCTTTTTTGGATTGCTATGACGCTGTTGGCTTTCAGTGTCAGCAACTGGAGTCGGGCGATACGGTGGAATATGTTGATTCACCCTTTAGGCTATCGCCCTAAAACGCTTAATTCATTTTTTGCTGTCAATATCAGTTATTTCGCCAATTTATGGATGTCGCGCGCCGGTGAAGTTGTGCGGGCAGGGTCTTTGGCAAAAGTTGAAAAAATATCGGTTAGCCGCTTAATGGGAACGGTTGTGGTGGATAGAATTTTAGATATGATAACCCTAATGATTGTTGTCGCTTTTGGTTTTTTAGTGGAATATAAAACCCTTTGG
>JAYUQN010000331.1:0-4842 GCA_043756725.1 Saprospiraceae bacterium | reverse complement strand
ACGGACTGAAGTCCATCATACGGCTTAAACATTGACGGACTGAAGTCCATCATACGGCTTAAACATTGACGGACTGAAGTCCATCATACGGCTAAGTTCTTACAAAAAAACAAACAAACGATGAAGACAATTCAAAATTTACAACATTCTGATACAATCGTCCTTCAAATGCATACACACAACAACGAAACGACATGGGCGCATCTGTACGATACTTATGCGCCGATGATGTATGGCACTATCCTCAAAATGACGGGTAATGAAACCATAGCAGAAGAGATTTTAGAAGAAACTTTTCTTGAACTGAAAGAGAAAAAAATGTTTTTAGGTGTGCAAGTTAATTTGTGCAACCGTTTTATGCAGCATACTTACAGGATTACCTTAAAATATTTAAAAGAACGGAATCTAAAACCTATAAGCATACATCCATTTAATGAAAATTATCCAAATATTAACGGACTGTGCTTTGAAGGAAGTACCTCAACAGAAGTGGCAACTAACTCAGCCATAACAGAACAAGAAGTGCGAAGAAATATAAGGGCTGAATTTAATGCTCTGCGTAATCAAAGAAAATAAACATGATTGAAGTAAAAAAAGAAGGCATAATAATTAGTAAAACCACTTTAGGTTTTGAAAATGAAGGCGTTTTAAATCCTGCTGCTATACGTGAAGGTGATGATATTCACCTTTTTTATCGCGCAGTGAGAAAAGGCAATTACTCCAGTATTGGTTATTGCAGATTAAAAGACCCACTCACAGTAGAAGAACGACACGATATACCTCTGGTTTTCCCGCAATTTGACTACGAATCTCACGGCGTTGAAGACCCGCGTATTACAAAAATAGACGACCTTTATTATCTCACTTATACGGCTTATGATGGTGTAAACGCATTAGGTGCATTGGCTATTTCTACCGATTTGAAACATTTTGAAAAACAAGGCATTATCGTTCCACAGTTTTTATACGATGAATTTAAAATGCTTGCGGATTGTCAAGGACCTATCAATGAAAAATATGCCCGCTTCAATGATCGCAGTCGGCTTGTTGCAGTGCCAAATAGAAAGATTTTAGTGTGGGATAAAAATGTCATTTTTTTTCCAAGAAGGATAAATGGCAAGCTCTACTTTCTCCACCGTGTACGACCCGATATCCAGTTAGCTGCTGTTAGTGAAATTAGCGATTTGACAAAGGATTTTTGGGATAATTATTTCCTACATCTGGGAGAGAATATTGCACTCACTTCTAAATACGAACACGAGGTGAGTTATATAGGAGGCGGCTGTCCTCCTATTGAAACGCCGCACGGCTGGTTATTGATTTATCATGGCGTACACGACACGCCTACGGGTTATGTTTACACCGCTTGTGCGGCTTTAATGGATTTGGAAAATCCGCTGAAAGAAATTACACGCCTACCCTACCCTTTGTTTAAACCAGAGGCTGAATGGGAATTAACGGGCGAAGTCAACAATGTTTGTTTTCCCACTGGTGCCGTTTTGTTTGACGACACACTGTATATCTATTATGGTGCTGCCGACGAACGCATAGCCTGCGCTTCCTTGAGCTTATCTGCGCTCATGTCGGAGTTGTTGCTTAATATCTGAAATTACACTAATTAAAAATATAAATGAATGAATAATCAAACCTTTGTAAATCATGTAAGAGGTGTGGCAAATGCACCATACCCCAAAACGCTGTTAAATACGGACAAGTTGTTTTCTGCTATTGAAAATGATGTGCCTGAAATTTTGTTCATTACATCCTATCCTCCAAGAGAATGTGGCATAGCCACCTATTCACAGGATTTGATAAAATCACTTAATAACCAATTCACTAATTCTTTTTCACTGACAGTCTGTGCATTGGAATCGGGAAAATCCCTTCATACTTACCCTGACGAGGTGAAATATACCCTCGATACGAACGACACCCCTCAGTATGTTGAATTAGCCAAGACCATAAATGACAGTAAAAACATCAAAGTGGTCTTGATACAACATGAGTTTGGCTTGTTTCAGCACAGAGATGGATTTGATTTTTTACAGTTTTTATATTCAGTTTCTAAGCCTGTGGTAGTCGTTTTTCACACCGTCCTGCCTCAGCCAGATGCCTATTTGAAAGCCAAAGTAAAGCATATTGCCGCAGGCTGTGCTTCCATTGTGGTCATGACAAAAAATTCAGCGTCTATTTTAAATACAGATTACAGCATACCTCAAGATAAAATCAGTGTCATTGAGCATGGAACGCATTTAGTGCCGCACTTGAATAAAGAGGGTTTGAAAGACAAAATGGACTTAAGTGGCAAAAAAATTATTTCCACTTTCGGTTTGCTCAGTTCAGGTAAAAGTATAGAAACAACACTCAACGCTCTGCCCGAAATCATCAAAGTAAACCCAGATATTGTCTTTCTGATTATTGGTAAAACGCACCCCTCAGTCGTCAAAGAAGAAGGTGAGAAATATCGGAATATGTTGGAGGCAAAAGTGGCTGATCTAAACCTTCATAACCACGTAAAATTCGTCAATCGGTACTTGCGTCTGCCTGATTTGTTGGAATATCTTCAACTGACAGATATTTATCTTTTTACATCCAAAGACCCTAATCAGGCAGTGAGTGGCACCTTTTCTTATGCCATGAGCTGTGGTTGTCCCATTATTTCAACGCCTATACCGCATGCGAAAGAGGTGTTGTGTGAAAAGGCTGGCACCCTCGTGGATTTTCAAAATGTGGAACAATTGGCAAATGCCGTTAATCGGCTTATGACCAATGAGACATTAAGAACAGAATACCGTTTGAATGCACTACAACGCATAGTGCCCACTGCTTGGGAAAACTCAGCCAATGCGCATGCTTATTTGGTTCAAAAATTGGTTGCTCAAACCGCCTATCCGCCCGAAAAAATGCCCTTAAATTACCGTTTGCCTGCCATCAATTTGGCACATATAAAAAAAATGACTACGGAAGTCGGTATGATTCAATTTTCAGTCATTAATCAGCCAGATTTGAGTACAGGCTACACATTGGATGATAATGCGCGGGCAATGGTTTCTTTGTGTATGCACTATGAATTAACAGGCGATAAAGAAGATTTATCCTATATCCGCACCTATCTAAATTTTATAAATTACTGCCAACAACCCGAAGGGAATTTTTTGAATTACGTGGATGTTGAACAGCATTTTACAGAACAAAATAACGAAAATCTGTCAGATTCAAATGGCAGAGCCATTTGGGCATTGGGTTATTTACTCTCTAAAACGGCCCTTTTGCCTAATGAATTAATTGAAATTGCCGAAGAAATTTTCAATAAAGCCTTGTCGAGGGCTGAAACAATGCACTCTACGCGCTCAATGGCTTTTGTTATCAAAGGTTTGTATTACTACAATTGCGTGAAAAAATCGCGTGAAAATACAGAATTGATAAAAAAACTGGCTGACAGAATCGTCAACATGTACCGCCACGAATCTGAAACCCATTGGAATTGGTATGAAAGTTATCTAACCTACGGCAACAGCATTTTGCCAGAAGCCATGCTTTGTGCCTTTTTAGATACAGGCGATATGACCTATAAAACGATTGCCAAAGAGTCTTTTGATTTTTTGACAACCCAAATTTTTAAAGAAAATAAAATAAAAGTCATCTCCAATAAAACTTGGATGCAAAAAGGTGAACAGCCTGCGGAACATGGCGAACAACCCATTGACGTTGCCTATACCATTTTGGCTTTGAACAAATTTTATAAAGTTTTCAAGGATGATAACTATTTCAATAAAATGCTAACAGCTTTCGATTGGTTTTTAGGCAATAATCATCTTCATCAAATCATTTACAACCCCTGCACAGGCGGTTGCTACGATGGATTGGAAGATGATTATGTCAACCTCAACCAAGGCGCAGAGTCCACTATCAGCTATTTAATGGCGCGTTTGACTATTGAAAAGTATAAAAATGATATTTAATACATTTTTAAAAATATAAATATGAAAGATGTACAGAATGAAATGGTTACGTTGAGTGCTGTTTTAGAAAAATTGCGAAAACAGCGTTTTGACCACGAGTTTAAGATGGAAGATGAATGTTTTACAACTGAAATCGGTGGTAAATATTCACCAGAAGACCTGACAATCATCAAAACTTATCGTTTTGAAGGCGATTCAGACCCTGCTGATTCTTCTGTTTTGTATGTCATTGAAGCCAAAGATGGTTTAATAGGTTATGTACTTGATGTATATGGTGCCGAAAGTAATCACGATGCCGCATTTGACGATTTTGTCAGGCAAATTCCGATGAAGGATAGAGAAGAGCAATTGATTTTTACACTCGAATAAAATAGGCGTCTAAAAAGTCATCATACCTCCTCAGTACCACTTTAAATAAGTTTGTTGCTGTAATTTTTTGTGTGCAATAGGGCATTTTTTTCAATAACCTTGTTAAAATGAACCACGTAGAGACGTTGCACTGCAACGTCTCTACAATTGCTCACGAAAAATTACAGCAACATTTTTTTTAAAATAATTATTGTCAATATCTAACTTTGTCAACCTTTGTGCCTTTGTGTTCAAAAATTTGGTTGTTGTTATATTAAGATCAATTGGTTTATAAATGAGTTAAAATATTTACGCATCTACGCATAAGCGCATTTACCCATAAACGTAAATACTTATTTAACCATAAAAAATTTCCATTTTCCTTTTTTCGCTTTTAAAATTCTTTACTATCAAGTCTATCTTCTTTGTTTTTTTAGAATTTCAGCTTTTAAAAACTTTATTGCGTCTAAGTGTAATTAAAGCAATTTGAATGGCTTACAGAGAATTTAAAAACCGTATCTACGCTTATGCG
>JAYUQN010000330.1:0-4846 GCA_043756725.1 Saprospiraceae bacterium | reverse complement strand
GTTTTAAGTCTAAAACTTAACGCATTATAATTTTTTCAAATAATAAAAAGAGAAACCGACATGGCTCTTATTCAGAAAATTCGTGACAAATCAGCGTTGGTGTTGATTTTGATGGTTTTAGCGATAGTATCTTTTATCGCGATGCTAATTACACAAGACAGCAACCGCAGTTGGGGGTCTATGAACAATTCAACGACCGTTGCGGAAGTGGCAGGTCAAGAGTTGGATATTCGTCAATTGGAATCGACTGCACAAACTTTATATGGCACGAATGGTGGCGATTTGAGCGCGCGCAATGCTTTATACAGCTTTTTTGTTGAAAATGCTATCATTACAAAAGAAGCGGAGGCTTTGGGCTTAGGCGTGGGCAAAGATGAATTGCTCGACCTTGAATTTGGTCCCAATCCAAGCACCGCTATCACGAGCAATCAAGGCTTGATGCAAAACCCAGAGCAATTGGGTCAAATCAAACAAGCCATTCAAGCCAATACACTACCTGCGGAAGGGAAAAAATATTGGGCAGAAGTAGAAAAGCAAGTTATCAAAGAACGCTTGCAAGGAAAAATCAACAATCTTGTAACAAAAGCGATTTATACTCCCAGTTGGTTGGTAGAAGAAGGTTATAAAGAATTGACGCAACCTGTTGATTTTGAATTCGTTAAAGTGCCTTTTGACCGTGTGGATGATAAAGATGCAACTGTAACAGATGCAGATTACGAAGCCTATTTGAAAGAAAATAAAGGGCGTTATGAAACAGAAGAAGAAACCCGTACGGCTGAATATGTCGCTTTCGATGTTATTCCTTCTGCTGCGGATTCAGCAAAATTATTGGCTAAGGTATTAGATTTGAAGGAAAAGTTTCGCAAAGCTGAAAAAGACTCTGCTTTTGCTGTGGCAAATGGCGGTAGTGTTTCAGCCACCTATTTAGATAAAACAGCTGTTGTAAACGATTCAGTTTTCTTTGCTCCTATTGGCACTATCGTTGGACCTTACCTTGATAATAAGGTTTTGACATTGGCTAAATTGCTTGACCGTCGGACAGCACCCGATTCTGTTCGTTCACGTCATATCTTGTTACAAGGGGTAGGAGCACAAAAAACGGCAGATAGTATAAAAAGTTTACTCGAAGCCAATGCTTCTTTATGGGATTCGTTGAATGCTAAATTTAGTACAGATAAGACGGCTCAATTGAAAGGGGGTGACCTCGATTATCAAGCACAAGGCACGTTTGTGGCTGAGTTTAACGATTTCATTTTCTTTAAAGCACAACAAGGAAAGTTTTACACAGTAGCTTCTCAATTTGGTGTTCATATCTTGCAAGTTACGGGTATTAAGGCGGGTAAAAACGAAGCGCGGGTTAAGGTTGCGTATGTTCGTGAACCTATTATCCCAAGCCAAGAAACAGATAGAATAGCGTCTATTGCAGCTGACGAATTACTATTGAGCAGTAAAAACTTGGATGAATTAAGAAAAAATGCGCAAGCTAAAGGTTTGACTTTAGTGCCCGCTCCGGCTTTCCGTGCTAATGATCAATCATTGGGCACATTGGGTGCTGCAGAAGGTGTACGTCAAGTTATTCGTTGGGTTTTTGAAGCAAAAGCAGGTGAGCGTAGTAGTACCACATTCGGTTTGCGCCAACCAGGAGAAGGTTATAACAGTAAATATGTGGTGGCTGCTGTGAAAAGTGTGATACCTAAAGGTGTTCCATCTGTAAAAGATATAAAGGATCAATTAACACCTTTTGTGAAAAATCGCAAAAAAGGGGAAGTATTGAAGAGCAAAATTACATCTTCAGATTTGGCTACCATTGCTTCTCAGTTTAGTACAAAAGTAGATACGGCTAAAGGTGTGACTTTTAATGCTACGTTTGTTCCAAATTTAGGTGCTGAAGCAAAAGTTATTGGTGCGGCTTTCACGTCAGAAGTAAATCAAGTTTCTAAGCCTATCGTAGGTGAAACGGGTATTTTTGTGTTGAAAGTTACAAATAAATCTAATATTGCTGGTAGCAGCCCTGTTGATAAAGCCACATTGAGCCAACAATTGTCTGGCAACATTAAAAGCCAAGTGCGGGGTATTCTCTTGCGAAGCTTGAGAAAAAACAGTGGTGTAGAAGATAATCGTGCGAAATTCTTTTAAAGGATTTTATGACAATGCAAACAAAAATCCTTCGTTTCAAATTTAAATGAAACGAAGGATTTTGTATTTATGGTCAATTTTGTATTTGAAGGGTTGAAATATTTCAAAATTCACGCTATACAGGAAAATAAAGTATATAGACTAATTAAATATAAACCTTATGCAAAATTTAGACGACTTTACCCTTTTATATTGTTGTAATATAATCTAATTTTGCGCCGTCAAAAAAAAGAAATTTTTTAATAAACTTATATAAATATGAACATTGCAGTTGTTGGAACCGGTTATGTCGGTTTGGTTACAGGTACGTGTTTTGCAGAAACAGGCAATCATGTTATCTGTGTTGATATTGATGCAAAAAAAGTAGAGCGGTTGCGCAATGGTGAAATACCCATTTTTGAACCCGGCTTAGACCTGCTTTTTGAGCGCAATACACGACAAGGTCGTCTTCATTTCACTACTAACTTAAAAGAAGCGATTGATGTAGCTCAAATCATTTTTTTAGCTTTGCCAACGCCGCCGGGTGAAGATGGTTCAGCTGACCTTTCCTATATATTAGGCGTTTCAAAAGACCTGTCTAAAATCATTACAAACTATAAAGTTATTGTAGATAAAAGTACCGTACCTGTCGGCACATCAGAACGGGTACATGCTGCTTTGGCAGAAAATTTAGATGAATCCCTTTTTGATGTGGTATCAAATCCCGAGTTTTTACGCGAAGGCGTGGCGGTTGATGATTTCATGAAACCCGACCGTGTTGTTGTAGGTACAGATTCGGAAAGAGCGAGAAAGTTGATGAAACAACTTTACGAACCGTTTGTTCGCCAAGGAAATCCTATTTATTTCATGGACGAGCGTTCGGCTGAAATGACGAAATATGCAGCAAACTCTTATCTGGCTATGCGTATTTCATACATGAATGAAATTGCTAACCTATGTGAAAAAGTAGGTGCAAATGTGGATATGGTGCGTATCGGTATGGGAAGCGACAACCGCATTGGCAAACGCTTTCTTTTCCCAGGTATAGGCTATGGTGGGTCTTGTTTTCCAAAAGATGTGCAAGCTTTAGCAAAAACAGCAGAAGCACATGACTATGATTTTAAAATTTTGAAATCTGTTATGAAAATCAATACCATTCAAAAAACGGTTTTGGTCAAAAAAATCAAGAAACATTTCAAAAATAAGTTGGAAGGAAAGACTTTTGCTATCTGGGGTTTGGCTTTCAAACCCAATACCGATGATATTAGAGAAGCTCCTGCTTTGCATATCATTGACGAACTGCTTGAGGAAGGTGCAAAAATTCAAGTTTTTGACCCTGAAGCCATGAGCAATGTGAAAAAAATATATGGAGAAAAGATTGGTTATTTTGAGGATGAATATGACGTATTGAAAGGAGCAGATTCGCTCATTATTGCCACAGAGTGGGCTTTGTTCCGAACACCAGAGTTCGATAAATTGAATGTCTTAACAACCAAGACGATATTCGATGGACGCAATCTTTACGATGTGGCAGATATGGAAAGTAAAGGATTTCACTATGCCAGTATTGGACGTGCTAATGTGAAAAAGTAATATTGTGTTGTATTGTTGTATTGTTGTATTGTTGTATTGTTGTATGAAAAGCTAACAATACAACAATACAACAATACAACAATACAACAATACAACAATTACTGCGTCGCTCGATCTCTACCTGCCAACAAATATTCTTTTAATTCTTTCAATTTATCCCAATCATTTTTAGCTGCCAATTCTGCTTGGGAGGGCCAATTCGAAGGATTATGGATGCGATAGCGGGGACCTGCGGCATCTAAAATGGCATTTATGCGCTCAGGGTCTGTTTTTGCCAATTGCTCAAACGTTAAAATACCTGCATCATGTAAGACAGCTTCTATTTTAGGTCCAATACCTTCTACGACTTTCAGATCATCGGGTGTGACAGAAGTCATAACGACCGAATGACCATTTTCATGACACTTGGCTTCGTTTTTAAAATTTCCTAATTGGTTTTCTAACTCCGCAATGCGTTGTTCAAAGTTTTGTTGTTCCAGATAATCCAATCGCATCCGACCTGCCTTTTCCAATTCTATAAGGGCGTTATAATCTGCTGAAACCTCTGTGTGGTTACCCCTCAGTATTTCCAATTCATTTTCAAGTTTGATGCGTGTTATTTCAAGTTGTGCTTTAGCATCTTGCAGATCACCCAATTCTTTTTCATACAATTTTAGACTGCTATCAGAATTGGCATATTTAGCATCATTGTTCTCTTCGATGGAAGCAAGGGCGTGTTGCAAAGTCTCAGTTTGGGCTTTTGAAATGCTTTGTTCATTATCCAATTCTTCAAAAGCAAGCGCCCATTGGTCATTCAATGTCTGCAATTCATAAATACGGTTAGCACTGTTTTCCTGTTGATTAACAAGTGCGGCATATTTGTGTTCTTTTTCTTCGTTCAGTGTCTGCAATTCAGCAATACGGTTAGTGTTAATGTCGTGTTGATTGAGAAGAGAGACATATTTGGTTTCCAATTCATCATTAAACACTTGCAATTCAGCGATTTTGTTAGCCCTTGTTTCTTGTTGGTTAACAAGCGTAAGGTAGCTTTCTTCCCATTCGTCATTAAGAGCTTGTAGCTCTGCAATGTGGTTGTTGCTCGTTTCATGCTTATTAATGAGTGCAATAAGATTGTTTTCTTTTGCATCATTAAGAGCTT